>JALYWZ010000075.1 GCA_030852505.1 Myxococcota bacterium
ACCCGACGCCCGCCGCTGGGGTCGCCGGCGCAGCTCCCAGACCACGTTCTTGCAGGTACTGCGGATAGTCCGGACGACCTGGTTGGAGCAACCTGTTCCGGAAGAACTTGCGCGTGCCGCATTGGATGTGGCCCCGGTGTGCATGAGCCCTCGTTACGATGGGCCAACCTGGTGCAGTCGGGCGCCAGCTGGGCGTGGCACCGGAGTGTTTGCGTTTCCACCTGCTTCGATCAAGCTCCACCGCATGACCGAGCTCGTCGAAGTCACGGACCGTCGAGGTCGCTTGGTGTTTCCCGAATGGTTGTCCCGGGCCGAGGCCGTCCACCGTCAGCTCCGGCCGCAAATGCCGGCGGATTATGCGGACAAGATGCAGCGCGTCTTCGAGGGTGGAGGACGGATGCTGCTCGCGGTGGAGGGAGAGCGCGTGCTCGGCGTCGCGGTCTGGCGTTCGACCGAGAACACCTTTGCTGGTGTCTACTTGTACGTGGATGATCTGGTGGTGGACGAGAGCCTGCGTTCGCGCGGGACGGGGCGGCTCTTGCTCTCGGGCTGCGAGAAGATCGCGCGTGAGCTCGGCTGCGCGGTGTTGTTGCTCGAGTCCGGCACGCAGCGCACTCAGGCGCACAAGTTTTACTTCCGCGAAGGCATGACGATCGACTCGTTCTCGTTCAGGAAGCAGCTCGGCTAGTCGTGCTCGCGGCGTCGCGTCACGCCTGGGACTTGACGCGGCGGAGCTCGGCTTCGAGCTCGGCGATGCGGCGCTCGGCTAGCTCCTCTGCCGTCGGCCAAAGCTCGCTGCCGTCGGCGTTCGCCGCGGGGCGCAGAGCTCTGCCGAGCACCGGGTCCGGCGCGAGCGTCCAGTATGCGCCGAGAGCTTCGCAGTACAGCCCGTTTGGCGTGGACGGATCTCGCTCGACCATGTTCCCGTCTCGGAAGTCCCAGAGCCTCAATGGTAGGTCCGGGTCGAGGGGGTCGTAGCGAACCAGCTCGGGGATGCCAGTCTTCTGATAGCGCTCGAGCTTCTTCGTCAGGTTGCGATCGCGCGCGTCGATTGGGCTTACGATTTCGACCGCCACTTGCGGCGCACCGTGCTCCCAGGTCTTGTACGACGGTAGGAGCCCGAGCGGCCGCCCCAGGCGAACGAAAACGTCCGGCGCCAGGCAAGCTTTGGGGTCGGTCGGATCCCAATACAAGAACTGATCGGAGCCGACGAATGCGCGGTCACCGAGCGCGCGTTCCAGAATCAGGAACAGCGTCGTCCGGAGCCGCAGGTGTAACGCTGTTTCGGGCACCTCAGCGTGCGCCGGAAAGAACAACGGTTTTGGCTCCCGGAGATAGCGAACCAAGACGCGGCGACTCTAGCATGAGCCCTGGTCGGGCACCCTCGGAGCGAGTCGCGTTCTAGATTCCGAAGCAGAATCGCTATTCGCGCGACCGCGAAAGCTCGGTCACGCGCCGGTACAATTCGCGCCGCGCACCGCCCGAGCGGGTACCGAGCGCGTCGACGATCGCGCGCGGGGTCTCTCCGGAGCGCAACAGCTCGAGCAGCTCCTCGTCGGACGGCGGCTCGTCGTGGGTCTCCTCCTCGGACTCGGAGGCGTCGATCACCAGCGTGACTTCGCCGCGCACGGTCGGGTCGCGCGCGGCGAGCTCAGCCAGTGTGCCGCGCGCGATCTCTTCGTGGAGCTTGGTGAGCTCGCGGCAGATCACGGCGCGCCGTTCGGGGGCGAGCTCGGCTAGATCCGCGAGCAGGCGCGCCACGCGATGCGGCGACTCGAACAGCACCACGGGTTCGCGCGAGCGCACGACGCGGCTCAAGAAATCAGCCCGCTTCTTGCCGCTCCTTGCCGGAAAGCCGAGGAACGAGAAGCCGCTATCGACCAGCCCCGACGCGGCGACAGCGGCAGTCACGGCGCTCACGCCGGGGATCGGCACGACGGCAATGCCCTGTTCGTGCGCCGCCGCGACCAGCGCGGTGCCGGGGTCGCTGACGCTGGGCGTGCCCGCGTCGGTGACGAGCGCGGCGCTCTCGCCGCCTCGCAGCCGTTCGATCAAGCCGTCGATCGAGGCGGGGCTCGCGTGGGCGTCGTGATTGACGAGCGGCTTTTTGATCTCGAAGTGCGTGAGCAACGCGCGCGTGCGTCGGGTGTCCTCCGCGAGCACTACCGAGACGGCGCGCAGAGTCTCGAGCGCGCGCAGCGTGATGTCGCCGAGGTTGCCGATCGGCGTCGCGACCAGGTACAGCGTGCCCGGGGTCGTCATCCATCCCCGGTATCTCGAGCTTCCACGACCCCCGGCGATGTTCTGGGCATGGTCGTCATCCGACGCCGACGGCGTCGCCCAGCGATTGCCGCAAGTATTCGCGGAGCTTCCCGGTCAGGCGCGCCTCGAGCTGGCGCACGCGCTCGCGCGAGACCCCGAACTCGTCACCGAGCTCTTGCAGCGTCAGAGGCTCGTCGGCGGTCAGGCGCTTGTCGAAGATGATCACGTCCTTGCCCGCGAGGGTCTTTCTGAACTCGTCGAGCCGTTCCCGCAGGATCTGGCTGAGCTCCGCGCTTTCGGCGATGCGGTCCGGGCTCGCGTCGACGGCCGGGAGCAGCTCGAGGCGGGTGGTGGTGCGGTCGTCGTTGTCGCCGACCGGTGCGTCGAGCGAGGCGTCGGAGCGCGAAAGGCGTCGATCCATCTCGATCACCTCCGACTCTTCGACGTTCAGGCGCTTGGCGATCTCCGCGTGCGTGGGCTCGATGCCCATCGCCGACAGCCGCGCCTTCTCCTTGTTCAGGTTGAAGAACAATTTGCGCTGCGCCTGGGTGGTGCCGATCTTCACCAGCCGCCAGTTATTCAGGATGAAGCGCAACATGTAGGCGCGGATCCACCACGCGGCGTAGCTCGACAACTTCACGCCGCGGTAGGGGTCGTAACGCTTCACGGCTTGCATCAAGCCGATGTTCCCCTCCTGGACCAGGTCCATCATGTTCTTGTAGGCGCGCCGGTACTCGTAGGCGATCTTCACGACCAGCCGCAGATTGGCCGTGACCAGCCGCGCCGCTGCCGCGACGTCTCCGGTGCTCGCGTAGCGCACCGCCAGGGAGTGCTCTTCGTCCGGCGTGAGCAGCGCGTGCCGCTGCACCTCGCGCATGTAGGTCTGCAGCGCGTCGACTCGCGCCAGCGTGCCTTTGGACGCTTCCTCCGAGACGGGGGGGGCGTCGAGCACGTCGTCCCCGAGCGCCGGTCCCTCGTCACCCGCGAACTCGGCGACGCCCTCGGCGACCTGTTCGTCGTCGAGCTCGCGCTCTTCCTCCCCGTCGGCTTCTTCGCTGACCTCGGCCGCGTCTTTCGGGGGAGCCTTGGGCTTCGGTTGGCGCGCGGTTCGCTCTCGGGCCTTCGACACTGATTTCTCCACGTCGCGCGCTGCTCGGAGCGGCAAAAACAAGAAAGGAGAGAGAGCGTGCGGCCCTCGCAGGCATGCGTCAAGAACGCGCGCCGCGTGCCCACGGCCCGGCTTCGGACAGCGTGGGGCGGTGTGGCGGCATCGAATTTTCGAGGCGTGATCCGGCCCGCGAGCCATGTGCGCCGCAGCCCGAGAACCCGGGGGAACCGCCGAGGAAGTAGAGGGAACTCGGAGAGAACGCCACTCGGGCCCGCCCTTCGCGGAGCGTGAGGATCCCCAAGCGAGCCCGGTTCTGCTATTTCGGAACGGTCCGAGGGGTCAGCAATGACTGCAACGCCTCCGCAATCCGACGCGGCGCGCGCTAGCGCCATCTCCGCCACCGTTCTGGAAATGACGCCGGACGGCGTGGGTGTGATCGAGAGCGGGCGGCTGCTCTATGCGAATCCGGCGCTGCTCGGGTTGATGGGCGCCACGGCCGGGCGAGCCCCCGACTATCCGCTCGACCCGCAGATGAAGCGGCTCGTCGATCGCGCCTGCGAGCTATCGAGCAAACCGCCGACGCTGCGCCGGGAGCGCGTGCGCCTGGAAGCCAAGGGCGGGCCGTTGCTGCTCGAGGTGCGCGTAGTGCCGATCGACCTGGTCGGTCAGCGCGCGGTCGCCTTCTTCGTGCGCGACGTGAGCGAGGAGGGCAAGGCCGAGGAGCGGCTGACACGCGCCGACCGGCTGGCATCGCTCGGACAGCTCGCCGCGGGCGTGGCCCACGAGATCAACAACCCGCTGTCGTACGTGCTCGGCAGCATCGATCTCGCCACGCAAGCGCTGTCCGAGATGATCCCGTCCACGGCGGCGCACGCCGAGCTCCAGAGCGACGTGCTGCAATCCCTGCGCAACGCACGCGAAGGAGCGGACCGGGTACGCGTGATCGCCCGCGACCTGATCACGTTCTCGAGGCCGGTCGCCGACAACCGCCCGGCCGCCGAAAACTGGAGCCTCGTCAACGTCGAGTCCGTGCTCGATGCCAGCGTCAACATCGCCTGGAACGAGATCCGCCACCGCGCCAGGCTCGTGAAGCGCTACGCGGGCGTGCCGCCGATCGTGGCGGACGAGGCCCGCATCGGGCAGGTGTTCTTGAACTTGCTGATGAACGCGGCGCACTCGCTCGACCGCGCCAGCGACCAGGGCGGAGAGATCGTGCTCACGACGCGGCTCGAGCACGAGCGCGTGGTGGTCGAGGTCGCCGACACCGGCAGCGGCATCGCCGCCGAAGACCTGGCGCACGTGTTCGAGCCGTTCTTCACGACCAAGCCGGCTGGCATGGGGACGGGCCTCGGGCTCGCGATCTGCCAGAGCATCGTGCTCGCCCACGGCGGACAGATCGGCGCGCAGAGCTCGCTCGGGCGTGGGTCGCAGTTTCGCGTGGCGCTGCCGCGTGCCCGCGAGGGCGTGCAGCTCGCCACGGGACCGGCCAAGGCGCCTGCTCCCGCGCCGGCTTGCGCGCGGATCCTGGTGATCGACGACGAGCCGTTGCTCGGGCACACGCTGAGCTTCGCGTTCCGCGGTAAGCACGACGTGGTGGTGGCGGCGAGCGGTCGTGACGCGCTCAACCGCCTCGCCACGGACGCGATGTACGATCTCGTGCTGTGCGATCTGATGATGCCGGACGTGTCGGGGCAGCGCGTGTTCGAGGCGGTGGAGAAGGATCACCCGAACCTCGTGCCGCGTTTCGTATTCATGACCGGAGGCGCCTTCACCGAGCGGGCTCAGGCGTTTCTGGACCAGCACCGCGGCCGCGCCATCGAAAAGCCGTTCACCATGGCGGACGTGGAGCGGCTCTTGACCGAGCAGGGTTCTTGACCCGGTCGCGCGGGAACGCACTCGAGTAGCGAAGGCCGAGGCCCGACGGCCGCGGGAGCCCGAAACCAGCACACGGAAAAACCCTACGAATCGTCCGGCACGCCGGCCAGTGGTCAGACGCGTCAGGACCTGTGCTAAGACCCCGCCCCGTGTTCGATGCACTAGCGAAGGGGTTTCGCGAGGCTCAAAACCGCCTCGCCGGCCTCACCGAGCTCAAGCCAGAAAACATCCAGTCCGCGCTGCGCGAGGTGAGGACCTCGTTGCTCGAGGCCGACGTCGAGCTCGGCGTCGTCAAGAGCTTCCTGGCGCGCGTCGAGAGCAAGGCCGTGGGGCTCACCGTGCAGACGCGCGTGCGCCACGGTGGCGAGACCCATCGCGTCGGCGCGGGTGAGCAGTTCATCAAGATTTGCCACGACGAGCTGGTGGCGCTGATGGCTCACGAGGGCGAAGCGCTCGAGTTCGCCGACCGCGGCCCGACAGGCATCATGATGGTCGGTCTGCAGGGCTCCGGTAAGACCACGAGCTCCGCGAAGCTCGCGCGCTATCTGAGCAAAGAAGGGAAGAAGCCGCTGCTCGTCGCAGCCGACATGCAGCGCCCGGCCGCCGTCGAGCAGCTGCAGGTGCTCGGCAGTCAGATCGACGTGCCGGTGTTCAACATCCCGGGCGCGACGCCGCTCGAGATCTGCAAGGCAGCCAAGGGAGAGGCCGCGAAGCGCGGCTGCGACGTGATCCTCTACGACACCGCCGGCCGCCTCGCGATCGACGAGGCGCTGATGCAGGAGCTCTCGGCGATCCGCGAGGCGGTGCAGCCGGACAACGTGCTGCTCGTGGTGGACGCGATGATCGGTCAGGACGCGGTCAAGACCGCGCGCGGCTTCAACGAGCCGTTGTCTCTGAGCGGCGTGGTGCTGACCAAGCTCGACGGCGACGCCCGCGGCGGCGCAGCGCTCAGCGTCAAGGAAGTGACCGGCGCGCCCGTGCTGTTCATCGGCATGGGCGAGACCACCGACAAGCTCGAGCCGTTCCGACCCGAAGGCATGGCGAGCCGCGTGCTCGGCATGGGCGACGTGGTCGGCCTGATGAAGGACTTCGAAGAGGTCGTCGATCAGAAGAAGGCCGAAGAAGACGCGGCGCGCATGATGTCGGGCAACTTCACGCTCGACGACTTCTTGAATCAGATCCGCATGATTCAGAAGATGGGCTCGCTGAAGGATCTGATGGACAAGATCCCGGGCATGGGCGCCATGTTGCCGCCCGGCGCGGCCGACCAGATCGACGAGGGAGAGCTCGGACGCGTCGAGGCGATCATCCAATCGATGACGCGAACCGAGCGCGAGGACGCTCACTCGCTGGTGCGTGAACCGTCGCGCGTGCGCCGTATCGCGCGCGGCTCCGGCCAGACCGAACAAGCCGTGAGCGAGCTCGTTCAGAAGTTCTTGTTCATGCGTCAGATGATGGGCGGCATGGGGCAGGACATGGGTTTCCTGGGCAACATCCCCGGGCTCAAGAACCTGGCCATGGCCCGCAACATGCGCCGCAAGATGGCCTCGGGTCAGATGCCGCAGATGCCGCCAGGCATGGGCTTTCCGGGAATGGGCTTCCCCGGCATGGGCTTCCCCGGCATGGGCATGCCGGGCGGTGGCATGGAAGCTCCGCGCATGAAGGTGCTGAGCAAGTCCGAGAAGAACGCGAAGAAGAATCAGCGCAAGCGCGAGCGCGACGCCCGCAAGAAGAACAAGGGGAAATGAGGAATCGATGACGCTCTTGGTTCGCAATGGTGTGTATGCGTTCGTGCTCGGCGTCGTGCTGAGCGCTTGTCACGACAAGAAGCCGGATTTCGAGGCGGAGGCGGAGCGGCTGAAGGCGTATATCGTCAGCGAGGCGCCGAAGGAGACGACCAAGCTCGACGTCGATTTCGACGGCAAGGTGCGGCTGATCGGCTACGAGCTCAGCCCGCAGAAGCCGGTCAAGCCGGGTCAGCGCGTGACCCTCACGCTGTACTGGCAGTCGACCAAGCCGGTGGAGCAGGGTTACCGGCTGTTCACGCACGTGCTCGACGGCTCCGGTGAGCGCATCGAGACGCTCGACGACGAGGGCCCGCTGCGTGAGCCGCGCGAGGGCCGCCCGGCGCTGCCGCCCGAAGCCTGGCAGGCCGGCAAGGTCTACGTCGACGAGCTGCGCTTCAAGGTGCCAAAGAGCGTGAAGACGGAGAAGATCGACGTCGTCGCGGGCATCTCCAAGAAGGATCAGCGATTGAACGTGGTCGCGGGAGAAAAAGACGGCGAGGGGGCGGCCAAGGTCGTCTCGATCGCGGTCTCGGTGCCTCCGCCCGAGAAGCCGCGCATGACGCGGGTCGAGGCCGGCAAGCTGCCTGCCAAGGCCAAGATCGCGGTCGACGGCAAGCTCGACGAGGACGCCTGGAAGAGCGCAACCCCCCTCGAGCTCGGCGACCCGCACGCCGCCAAGGGCACGCCGAAGATCGACGTCAAGGGCACGGTCAAGCTGCTCTGGAGCGACGCGGGCTTCTACGCCGGCTACGAGATCGTCGATGCCAACGTGACGAGCGAGCTCGACGGGAAACAGAAGGAAGAGACGCGCTTCACCAAGGACGACGCCGTGGAGATGCTGCTCGACCCCTCTCGCAACGACAACAAGGATTACTACGAGATCCAGATCAGCCCCGCGAACGGGGTGTTCGACACGCGGTTCGACAGATTCAAGGACCCGGTCGTGAAGGGCGGTGCCTGGGGTCACCAGGATTGGTCGTCGCACTTGAAGTCCGCGGTAACCGTCAAAGGCACCCTCGGCAAAAGCGGCGAGAAGGGCACCGACAAGGACGAAGGCTACGTGGTCGAAGTGTTCGTGCCGTGGAAGTCGCTCAGCGTGAACGACGACCGCAACCCGCCCGAGCTCGGCGACATCTGGCGCATGAACTTCCACGCCGTCGAGGACGAGGGCGCCGTCGCCTGGTCGCCGGTCAACGGCGTGAGCTTCCACCACGTCCAGAACTACGGCTACGTGACCTGGGCCGACACCAAGCCCGAGGTCGCCTCGGCCGAGCCCGCGAAGGCGGATGCCAAGACCGCGGCCGCGTCAGCCGCTGCCGGTGCGGGTGGCAAGTCCGCGAAGGCCGACGCGCCGAAGCCGGAAAAGGTCGCCGAAAAGTCGGCCGCTCCGAAGCCCGCCGCTGCCGCGCCCGCGCCCGCGCCCGCAGCGTCGAACTGAGAGCTACACTCTCCGAATGACCACAGCCCGCCGGCTTCACCACACCTACGACGAGTACCTTCGGGCTCTCGAGATGAGTGGGGTGAAGCTGGAGTTCTGTGAAGGCGAAATTTATGCGATGGCGGGCGGTACACCCGCCCACGCCGAGCTTGCGGCATCCGTCACGCGGTTGCTTGGAAACGCCCTGCTGGGCCGCTGTCGCGTCGCCTCATCTGACCTGAAGGTGCGGATCGAGGCGACGGATCTGTCCACCTTCCCCGACGTGACGGTGATTTGCGGGGAACGGCAGACCGCGTCGGTCGATCGCAACGCCATCACCAACCCCACCGTCGTCGTCGAAGTCACGAGCAATTCCAGCGAGGATTACGACCGGGGGGAGAAGCTCAACCATTACAAGCAATGTCCGACCATTGCGGCGGTGCTACTCGTATCGCACCGGCGGCCCAGGGTTACGGTGATCGCTCGTAGCGGGACAGGCTGGCACGAACGAGACTACCGCCCGGGAGAACAGGTTAGCCTCGAAGATCCGTCCGTCGCTTTCGGCGTGGACGAGCTCTACTCCGGGATCGTGCTCGAGGAGTAGCGCGACCGCGTCTCAATTTGTCAGCGGTGGTTGAGTGGGCTCAAACGCGTTCGTGCGGTCGTGGTAGCTTCGTGGGAAAGCGAAGCAATGGACAGCAAAAAACCTGAGATTAAGTTCGGGTTTCATCGAGATGCTGTTCGCGCTCGTCGTTGGCGAGATTGCGGTCCAATCGGCCAGTCTCACAGTGCCGACGCTTCTTCCATTGAAGAGCTTCCCCGCCTCGTACGCTCATTGCGTGCTCAGCCTCCTCGTTGTGGCATCTAGCTGGGTAGGATGGAGCCGCTCGCAGGCTCCCGGGCATCTCAAAGATACGCACACCGTTCTTAGCCCGCAGTTCGTCGTGATGGTCATCGATCTGCTTCTGGTTGTCGTGTACTTTTTTATTGCCAAGGGCGTTGACGTAGTTCCGCTGAAGGATGGTGGGTTGAAAGAGATCGCTTCGGCACAAAACGAAACACTTTGGATAATGGTCACATTTGCCGGCTATGGCCTCTGGGACCTCCTCACCAAATGGGACAAACTGAAAGAACGAAGATTTCGTGAAAGCCGGACCGATGCCACAATTGGTTGCGTCGTGATCGCAATTGTCACCTACTGTTTCTTGCACGACGCTTCGTCGACCGGTGCGGTGCTTTTGACGGATCTGGCTCTGGCCTCTCTCGTTCTTCTCTTCCGCGCACTCAAACAACCTGCCCGCGGCTGGAGCTGGTTCCTGGGCTCTACTTGCGGATTGAGCCTACTTGTCGCTAGTTGGGTCGGGTAGTCCCCTCATGCGGGGCCCAGCAGGAGTAGGCGTGAAGCTTAGCGGCGCTCTAGACACATCTGAACGGCTTGGTCGAACGAAGCAGCGGACAGGACGGGGCGATGGTTTCCACCTGCTTGCGTAACATCTCGTCCTGCTTCAGATCCTCCTTTGTCCAGTACGTAATCTGCACGAGTTCACCATACAAGGATGGTGCGGCGGTTCCATAGCTAGCCCATATATCGAGAACACCTGCTTGTCGGGCAAGCCAAACGTCGCGTGTCTTGCTATCGCCGAGATAGGCGGTCTCAGCGGGAGAAACGCCAAAGGTTTGGAAAACCGGATCTAGCGTTCGGGGATCCGGCTTTCGAAACGAGTCCGGAAAGTCCAAGACCTGGCAGCGGGCGAGAGTGCTTGCCGGATCCGCTTTCTGTAGCATCGCGGCGTCCAGGCCGAACGGAACGCCGTGATCTTTGGGAGCGCAGATGGCGGCGAAGAAAGAATCCAACTCAAGCTGCCGCAAGCGCCGGCTTACGTAGCCTGACAGTGAGTCTGTGTGCGCGACAACGCGGATACCTGATCGGACGAGACGGTCGAGTCCCTCCTTGACACCAGGGTAGGGTCTTAGCAACTTCCGTCGCATCGACCTAAAGGCATGGATGGCCGAATCGTATTTTGCGAGTTTTTCACCGACAGACAACCCTTCGTCGAGGGCAACCAGGACATCTAGTTCCTCAATTGCGAAAGCGTATTCGGTTGTCCCATGCTTCTCGTGAACGCGCTTGAAGGCCTTCTTGAGGGTCTCGGTTGGAAGCCCCGAGATGCGGTGAATCTCCTCGACCATTGCGAGGAAGCTGGGTACGTAGAAACCCACCCAATCGTACAGGGTGTTGTCCAAATCCGTGATCAGCAGTTTGATGCCCATACCGTGCGCTGTGGATGGTAGCGACCGTGGTTCGTCGTGTCGAGCAAGTCAGGAAGGCCGGAGGCCTCGCGTTATTCTGAACGAGCTATCGGATCTTCGAGCTCGCCAGTTGCGCCGGAAAGCGCGGCTGCTCACGGCTTCAGCCGGCGCCGCAGCTCGCCTTGTTTGGCCGCGCACTCCTCGGTGAGCTGCGCGGCCTCGGCGAGCGCGCTCTCCGCTTCTTTCAGCAGCGCGGCCGCTGCTTGCGCCTGCTCGGTGCCGGCGTCCGGCGCGAGCATCGCCTTCACGCGCGCGCTCTTGTCGAGCCCCTCCACGTGGCGCGAATAGGCGCGGCTGCACAGCGCCTTCAGGCCGCAGGTCTCGGAG
>JALYWZ010000507.1:0-2121 GCA_030852505.1 Myxococcota bacterium
GCCGGGCGCGGTCACGACGTGGATCTGCGGCGCGGGCCGCTGGCCTTCCAGCGCGGCTACGGCTTCATCAAGGAGAAGGCGCCCGTGCTGCTCGGGCTGGTGGCTGCCACCTTCGTGAGCTTCTTGTTTGCGACCTGGGCCGAGGTCCGCGGCCTGTCGAGGGAGCACGAGGCCTTGCTCGGTCGACTCGCGAGCGTGAGCCAGGCAGTGCTCGGCGAGCCGCTGGAAGACGCGGAGACGGCGTCCCTCGAGCTCGAGCGCGCGACCGCCCTCGACGACGTGGATCCGCTGCCGCACATGGATGCCTTCGACGTGCTGGTGGAAATCTCGAAGATCATCCCGACCACGGTCACGCACGACATCGAAGACTTCGACATGCAGCGCGGCCACGTGAAGATGCAAGGCGTGATCGGCTCGGCGGAAGAGGCGCAGAACGTCGCGACCGAGCTCGAGAACGTGCGCTGCGTGCGCGGGCCCAAGATCGGCAAGATCACCCGGGCGATCAACAGCGATCGCCAGAAGTACGTGGTCGAGTTCGACGTCAAGTGCGACGACGACGGGCCGAAGAAGAAGAAGAAAGACGCCGCGGCCGCCGAAAAGCCGCAGGAAAACACCGAGGAGAAGGCGCCGTGAGCTTGCGTGAGCGCTTCGAGCGCCTCGAGGACCGGGAAAAGAAGCTGCTCGGCATCCTGGGCATCGTCGCGGTCGTCGGCGGTGTGCTGATCGTCCCCTTGGGCGTGGCAGCGGCGCTGCACTCGGAGCGCACCGCGAATCAGGAGCTGCGCGACGCGATCCTCGCGCTCGACACGGCCAAGCCCGAGATCGACGCGGCGCACGTGCAGCAGAGGGCCATCGAAGCGCGCTACGCGAACCCGGCGCCGCCGCTCGCAGCGTATCTGTCGAAGGTCGCCGCCGAGGTCGAGATCGAGATCCCCGAGAGCCAGGATCGGCAGGCCGTGCCGCACGGCAAGCGCTACGAGGAACGCTCGACCAAGATCAACATCCGCAAGACGGGCATGCTCAAGATTGCGAAGTTCATGGAGAAGATCGCGCAGTCGGGGCACCCGGTCTCGATCACGCAGCTCTCGATCCGAAAGCGCAGCGTCGAGCCCGATTCCTACGACGTCGACATGATCGTCAGCGCCTTCGATCGCAAGGCGGACAAGCCGAAGGCGGAGAAGAAGCCGGGGGCGCCCAAGCCCGGTGACTCCGCCGGCGAGGTGCAGAAGTGAGCCCCAGGCTCAGGAACATCCTGCGCTATGCGGGGCTCGTCGCGTTCTATCTGTTCGCGCTGGTGATCTTTTGCTTCATCACGTTCCCGTACGAGCGGCTGCGCGATCGGTTGGTCGACGAGTTCAACGCCAGTCAGACCGGGCCCGAGCCGCTCCGGCTCCAGCTCGAGTCCCTGGGCGCGTACTGGATCGGGGGAGTCCAGGCCAAGGGCGTCCAGCTGATCTCGCCGCCGAAACGCCCGACCTCGGGCTCGAACACGAGCGCGCTGCCGCCCAAGCCGAGCATCCTGCGCGTGGACTCTGCGCACGCCCGCGTTAGCCTGCTGAGCTTGCTCTTCGGCTCGGTGGATCTGAGCTTCGGCGCGGACGCATTCGGCGGCACGATCTCCGGCAACACTTCCGAGAGCGACGGAACTCGCGCGGTCGAGCTCACGATCGAGGACGTCTCGCTCGCCGAAGCGCCGCTGCTCTCCGAGGCGATCGGGCTGCCGATGTCCGGCACGGTCGGCGGAACGCTCGATTTTCGCCTGCCCGAGGGCAAGCTCGCCAAGGCGGACGGTACGCTGAACCTCGAGATCGTGGGTCTGTCCGCGGGCGACGGTAAAGCCAAGATCCGCGACACGATCGCCTTGCCCAAGGTCGAGGCCGGCGATCTGAAAGTGGCGGGGGACGCCAGCGAAGGCCAGCTCAAGTTCACGGACTTCTCCGCGAAGGGGCCCGACCTCGAGCTCGTCGCCGAGGGCAGCATGCGCTTGCGCGACCCGCTGCCCGCGAGCCTGCTCAGCCTGACGGCGCGCTTCCGCTTCACCGAGCGCTACACGACCAAGAGCGAGCTCACCAAGGCGCTGTTCGGCGCGCCCGGCTCGTCCGCGCCGGGCCTGTTCGACCT
>JALYWZ010000507.1:2131-4598 GCA_030852505.1 Myxococcota bacterium
GTTCGACCTCGACCCGAAGAACAAACGCGCCAAGCGCCCCGACGGGTTCTACGGCTATCGCGCCTCGGGCACCCTGTCGGCGCCGAGCTTCCTCCCGAACCCCGGCGGTGCGAGCAAAGAAAAGGGCAAGCCCGCCGAGGATTGACGCGCCACTACGAGTCGATCGACACGGAGAGCCGCGAGCGGATCGCGAAATACGCGGGGTTCACCGAGTAGAGCACGAGCTCCTTGATGCGCTCGTCTGCCGGCACCGAGCTCGAGCCGTCGTCGGACGCCTTGATCACGCGCACCGCCATGTCGAGGTCGTGGCACACGATCAGGCCCGCGCGGTCCGCGGTCAGATCGATGCCCATCACCCAGCGCTTCAGGTCGAGCGCCGCGCCGGAGGTGAGCAGCTTGGCGACGACGCGCGTCAGGTGATCGCGCACCGGACCCTGGAGGCCGGCCTCGAGCGCGGCGAGCGCCTCGTTCACGGCGCCCTCGAGCTCGGGGGCGACCGGGAACTGCGGAGAGGTCAGCTTGATCGCCGCAAATAGCCAGGCCTTCAGCGCCGTGCCCGAAGCCAGCAGGTGGCGCACGTACATCCCGGTGCGCAGGTAAGCGAGCTTCTGCGCCGCGAGGAACGCCGCCGGCTGTAGCGGCAGATCCGGGCTGAGCGCGGCCTTGCCGAGCACGAGCGACGGCGTGCGCGCGAACAAGAACGAAATCCCCGCCGGATCGTTGGGGTTTTCGTAGACGGGCGGAGGCTCGACGCCGAGCACGCCGGCGGCGAAGAACAGGCTCTGGCAGAGCGGCGCCGGGTTCGCACCGAGGTGCACGCGGTAGGCGTCGTCGAAGCCGAGCTCCGTCGGCGACTGCCCGCGTTTGGCGATGATCGCCGGCTCGATCAGCGCGAACACGCTGCTGAGCAGGGGCTCGGCCGCCGGGTGCATCACGAACGAAAGCCAATCCGCGTCCGCGATCGGTGCTTGCGCCGGGGCGGCGGTCTCCGAGCGCATCCGCTTGTAGAAGCGCTCCTCGTCGGGCTCGCTCAGCTTGAGCACGCTGAGCGCCTGGCACAGGCACCAGGCGGCGTCGGCGCGCTTGGTCTCGGTGTAGAGCCGGCGGAGCACGCGGTACGATTCGACGCGGAACGGGTTCTTGTGCAGCAGATCGAGCTCGGCGCCGACGGCCTTGTCGAGATACTTCGACGGATCGCTCGCGTAGAGCTTGCTCAGGTTCTCGCTGCGCAGCTTGTCGTCGGGGCTCAGCGTCTGGGCGGCCTCGTAGGCGTCTATCGCCTGGTCGATCGTGCTCGGGTCCTGCTCGTAGAGCGCGCCGAGCTGGTCGAACACCGAGGTCATGGCCGGCTTGTCTTCGGCCTTGGTCGCCGCGTCGAGCCGCTGCTTCAGCAATCGCTCGACCTGCTTCGTGTCCTTCCGGTCCTTGTAGAGCTCGATTGATTCCTGGAGCGCCTTGTCGAAGCTCGGGTCGAGCTCGAGCACCTGCGCGTAAAACTCGAGAGCGCGCGCGCTGTCGCCGATCTGCCGGCCCGTGACGATCGCCGCGGTATGCAGGTACTTCACCTTCTGCTTCGGATCGTCGACGAAGCTCGCCAGGCGGAGCACGACGTCCACCAGCTTGTTCCAGTCCTTGTCCTCGCTATAGAGCTGCATCAGCTTGGTGAGCAGCTTGCGGTCCTGGGGTCGCTCGTCGAGCGCGGCCACGTAGCTCTTCGCGGCCTGGGTTCGGTCATTCAGCTTGGTGGCGGCCACGTCGCCGATCTCGGTCAGGATCTCGACGCGCTCGTCGTCGTGCGCGAGATCCAGGTGGCGCGTCTTGATCTTGATCACCTCCGGCCAGCGCTCGAGCGCCTCGTAGGCCCGGGACAGCGCGAGCAATGCCTCGGCGGAGCTCGGGTCGAGATCGGCGGCTTCCTCGAGCGGCGAAAGCGCGTCTGCCAGGCGCCCGGTGCGGCGCAGGGCTTCGCCGCGGCGGTACAGAGCGCCGGCGCGGGTGAGCTCGTTCAGCTGGTCCGAGAAGCGCGTGAGCAGCTCGCCGTAGAGCTTGGCGGCGCGCTCCGGGTCGCCGTGCTGAAACGTGATCTGGGCGACGCGCTCGAGCGCGTCGAAGTCGTCGGGCGCGAGGCGCTGCAAGGCCTCGATCGGTCCGAGCGCCTTCTCGCTCGCGCCGCCCTTGCTGAGCGCGTCCACGTAGCGCAGGAGCACGCGCGCGGCCTCGGCTCGATCGAGCGCGTCGGTGCGGCTCGCCACGCCCTCGAAGAACTTAGCCGCTTCGAGGAACCGGCCCTCGTCGAAGGCCAGATCGCCGAGCACCGCCAGGGCGTCCAGGTTGGTCGGATCGAGCTCGAGGGCGCGCTTCGCGGCTTGCTCCGCGCGCTCGGCGTCGCGCAGCCGGCTCCGGTACAGCGCCGCCATCTGGCCGGTCAGCTTGGCCTTGGCGAGCGTTCCGTCCGTGTGCGAGAGCT
>JALYWZ010000508.1 GCA_030852505.1 Myxococcota bacterium
GGTTCCGGCCGCACCTCCCGTCGTCGCGAGGCCGTCGGCACCGCCGCTCGGCGCGTTCTCGTTCGGTGGCGGAGTGTGCGGCTCGCCGGAGCACGCGACGACGCAGCTCAGCGCGGCGAGCGCGCGGACGGCATGGAGCCGCCGGTCAGCTTCGAGCTTTCGAGCCACGGAGAGCCCGATCCTAGCGCGGTTTTCGGAGCTCGCCGCGGGCGCTCGAGCTGGAAAGTTGCGGCCAGCGCGGCGCTTTTCCCGGTTTCTTCAGCGGTCGATCAGCGCGCGCAGCAGCCCCTCGTTCCACGTGCCGTTCGGAGCGTCCATGGCTTTGAACTTGCCGCCGTCGTCCCAATACGCCCAACCCATGCCGCGCCGCTCGGACTCGGTGCGCACGAGCCAGGTGTAGTTCTCGCGCGACTGCGCATCGGCGTAGTCGATCGCGCCGAACTCGCCCAGGTACGCCCGCTTGCCCGTCTTCTTCACGTAGCGTGCGGCGTGATCGAAGTGCTCGAACACGGTGCGCGGGCCGCCCGGGTTCGTCGCGGCCGGCGCGGAGTTGTAGCCGTCCAACCAGGCTTTGACCCAGCCTTCCTGGGCGGCCGCGGGCACGGGCGTGACGGGCTCCGACGGCGGTCCAGGGAACACGATCCCGGTCGTCTGGTACCAGGGCTCCATCCACGGCGCTCCCTGGTGCGTGAACAGGATCGGTTGATACATGTGGAACTCGGCCACGACGTTGGCGTCGTCGGCGGGAAGCTCGAGCTCGTCGAGGCGCTCGGCGTTGGCCCAGAAGTAAGAGTTGGCGAACACCAGCCGCGTCGGGTTGGTCTCGCGGATGATCTTGAGCACGTCGCGGGTCATCTCATTCAAGATCGCGGGCTCGAGCTTGCCGTTCGGCTCGTTCAGGATCTCGAAGGCTACCTCCGGCGGGCGGCCTTGGTAGCGCGGGGCGATTTGACGCCACAGCGCGTAGAGCCGCTCCTGGTTCGCGCGCGGATCTTTGTGGATCTCTTCGAAGTGGTGGAGGTCGAGGATGATCGACAAACGGTTCTTCCGAGCTTCGTCGAGCGCCCAGTCCACGCGCGCGAAGAACTCGGGTTTGATCGTGTACGGCGCCTTCGGATCGGAGCGCTCGAGCGTCGTGAACCGGACCGGCAAGCGCACGTGATCGAAACCTGCGGCCGCGGCCATCTGAAAGTCCTTTTCCGTGAGGCGCCGGCCCCACTCGCCTTCGCTCGGAGCGTCGAGCCCGTTGCCGAGGTTCAGACCACGCATGAACCCCGGCAGCGGCGCCGAGGTGGCGATCACGTCGGGCCGCGGCAGGTTCTCGTCGATCGGCGCGACGCCGGCTGGCGTGGTGTCCGAAGGGCCGGCAGCTGCGGGTGAAACCGGTTCCGGAGTGGGCGCCCGGCAACCGAAGGCAGCAACGCAGCAGGCGGTGGAGAGGTAAATGAAGCAGCGGCGGGAGTGCATCGTAGGTTCGGCAGGAACTAGAGCGTTTGGGCGCAGTTGTCGAGACCGGCCGACGAGACCGGCCGAGACGAGGGCTTGCCGCGCGCCGTTTCGAACCCAGATTCAGCGTTCGTAAATGTCGATCCCCTTGTCCGTGCTCGACCTCGCGTTCGTCGGCGAGGGTCAAACCCCGCGCGAAGCATTGGCTGCGAGCCTGTCCCTGGCGTGCCGCGCCGAAGCGCTCGGCTACCTCCGCGTCTGGTACGCCGAGCACCACAACATGGCCGCGATCGCCTCGTCTGCCACCAGTGTGCTGATCGCGCATGTCGCGGCGCACACGCGCTCGATCCGCCTGGGCTCGGGCGGAATCATGCTGCCGAACCACGCGCCGTTGATGGTCGCCGAGCAGTTCGGCACGCTCGAGAGCCTGCACCCCGGGCGCATCGATCTCGGCCTCGGGCGGGCACCGGGGACCGATCCGGTCACGTCGCGGGCGCTCAGGTACCAGCCGGGCCGCGCGGAGAACTTCCCGAGCGACGTGCTCGAGCTCCAGCGTTACCTGAGCGACGCACCGGCGACGGTCGAGGCGACGCCGGGTAAGGGCACGCGCGTGCCGCTGTACATCCTCGGATCGTCCTTGTTCGGCGCGCGGCTGGCGGCGGAGCTGGGCTTGCCCTACGCGTTCGCGTCGCATTTCGCCCCCGCGGCGCTCGAGGAGGCCGTCGAGCAATACCGAGATCGGTTTCGTCCCTCCGCGCAGCTCGCGAGCCCGTACGTGATCGCGGGCGTGAACGTGCTCGGCGCCCATTCGACGGACGAGGCGGAGGATCAGCTCCGGCGCGTGCAGCGGCAGCGCGTCAAGTTCCTGCTCGGCCGCGGTCAAGGTTGGGACGACGAACAAGCCGACGTGGCGCTGGCATCCCCTGCGGGGCAAACCATCGCTGCCATGGCGACGTACACGGCGCTCGGTCCCGAGCCCGACGTGCGCGAGTACCTGAGCGAGTTCGCGCGGCACGCGCAGGCAGACGAGCTCATCACGGTCCACCCGGGCCCGTCGCTCGAGCAGCGCCTGCGCTCTCTCGAGATCACGGCACGCGCCGCCGCGCTCGAGCCACGAGCGTAGCGGCGCTCAGAATCGCTCCAGATCGAGGTCGGCGAGGTCCGTGCCGAGCCGGTCGAGCGACTGCACCTTGGCGCGATCGGTCGCGATCGAATACACGAGCTGGTCGAGGAACACACTGCGCTGCACGTGGGAGGTCGATTTCGACCACCAGCCGTTGCAGTCGCCGCCGCGGCCGTGGTCGACGCTCCCGAGGCGCCGGAAGCCGCGCTCCACGCTCACGTCGTAGACCAAGAGGCCGCTGAGCTCGAGGCTGCCGGCTTGCCCGTTACCGCCGCCGGAGCAGACCGTGGCCGGGATCGCCAGCAAGCCGCGCTCGGCGAAGTAGTTGAAGGCGAGGTGATCCGTGGCGGCCGCCGAGCCCGAGCCGCGGCTGCCGATTTTCTCGCGAAACAGCAGCTTCGGCTCGGTCGGGGTCTTCACGTCGAAGAGCTGCAGGAGCAGGCCGTCGAAATAGGCGAAGCTGCCCCGGTCGTCCGCGTCGAAGCCGATCGAGATCAGGTGGTCCTTGTCGACGCGCTGCATGTACGTGGAAAATCCGGGGATCTTGAGCTCGCCGAGCAGCTTGGGCTGCGCGGGCTCGAGCAGGTCGATCACGAACAGCGGATCGGTCTTCTTGAAGGTGACGACGTATCCGCGCTCGCCTTCGAAGCGCACCGCGCGGATGTCCTCGCCGGGCGCGATGTCCTCGATGGCGCCCACCCGCACCAGGTTGCCCTGCGCGTTCTCCGCCAGCACCGACACCACGCTGTTCACGTCCGCGTCCGGAACGCGCCCGCGGGAGCTCGCCACGCGCAGGTAGCCGTACCACTCGTCCATCGAGAACTGGCTGATCACGTGGCCCGGGATCACGCCGCTGCCGAGATAGCGCGTGTCCTCCGGCGCCTTGCCCAGCTGAAACTTGTGGATCTGGCTGATTTCTCGGCTGCCGAGGCGCTTTCGAGGCGCTCGGGACATGTTCGCGTCCGCTACGGCGAGGTAGAGCGCGCCAGTCGATGCGAATACCGCCCCAGGCCGGCTGCGAACGCTGGTGGTGACCGCGGCCCGCGCATCGTCGCTGAGATCGAACGAGACCAGCGTGGTGTACGGGGCTCCGTCCGAGAGCTGAGTCGAGTACACGCGCTCGCAGAGGCGGCGCGTTTTGCCCTTTTCCTCGAGGGTCGGCCCCCAGTGCGCGACGTGTTCCAGGATCTTCTGCACGTTGCGCTGCTTGAGCGCTTCGACACGCTTTCGGACCGCCGTGAGCTTCACGCCGCACTCGGGGACGTCGATCCAGTCGTCGTACGGCGGAGCGTCGGCGTCGCCGTCGGCAACCACCGTGTGCACCGTGTTCCCGATGCGCCGCGAGGTGATGAGCGATCCCGAGAGCTCGAGCTCGCGGACGAGCTTCGGCTGCGTGCGGTCGCGCACGTCGAAGACGCGGATCGAGGTGGAGCTCCCGTCCCCGCCGAAGCGGCAATCGTAGCCGTATTTGCAGGGCTGCGAAGGCCTCTGGCCGTGGCTCGAATAGACCACTGCCCGGTCGCCTTCCACGAACAGCTCGCGAACCTTGCCGCCGACGCGGGTCACGGAGAGAACTCGGGGGTTCAGTGCTTCCACGATCCGGAGCGCACCGTTAATGCTGAGGTACAGGTAGCGTCCGTCGGTCTTGACCAGATCCGGCTCGTCGACCTCCGCGACCTGGGTGTTGGTCTTCGACATACTCTGGGCGACGCGAGGACCGCTGGCGCCGCCGTAGCCGATCGTCCCGATGCTGCCGAGGCCGATGCCCATGCCACGTCCACCGCCTCCAACGCCGATTCCACTGACGGAGAGGCCACCGTGGCCCTGGCCGCGCTTCACTGCCTTCCAGTACTCCTCGTTCTCGCGGTAGCGGCGCCAGCACTCGGGCAGGTTCGAGACGTAGTCCTGGTAGCGCTGTTCGACGTCCTCCTTCATTTTCCGGATCAGCGGCTGCGCTCTCTCATGGGCGGCGGCCCGGGAGCTTTCGCAGGAGCCGGACTCGAGCCGCGCGGCTTCGAGGGC
>JALYWZ010000076.1 GCA_030852505.1 Myxococcota bacterium
CGCGCTGTTGGTGGTGATCCTCGCGTCGCTCTCGTTCTACGGGGGGCCGGCCAACGCGCGGATGGTGGCGGCGGGCGTGATCTGGTTGAGCGTGAGCTTCGCTGCCGTGCTCGCGCTCGGAAAGACCTGGCAGCGCGAGCGCGAAGAGGGCGCGCTCGACGGCCTGTTGGTCGCACCGCTGTCGCGCAGCGCGATCTTCGCGGGCAAGGCGCTCGGGGTGCTCGGCTTCTTGCTGGTGATCGAGCTCGTGGTGATCCCGGCGGCGGCGCTGTTGTTTGCGCTCGATCTGCTCGAGGTGGGCCCCGGGGTGCTGGCGATCGCGCTCGTGGCGACGCCGGGCGTGGCCGCGTCGGGGACCCTGTTCGGCGCGATGACCGTGCGCACCCAGGCGCGCGATCTGCTGCTCGCAGTGGTGTTGTTCCCGCTGCTCACGCCCACGTTGCTGGCCGCGGTGGCCGCGACCCGCGAGCTGTTTTCCGGCGTGCCGCTGGTGGAGCTCGGAGATTACTTCCGGCTGCTCGGCGTGTTCGACGCCGTGTTCATCGCCGGCGGGCTCGGCTTGTTCGGGACGTTGATCGAGCGCTAAGCGGCGGTCATGCTGCCGGCGCAGTGGACGCCGGGCGCTGCCTGGCCGTCTGAATCGAGCACGGGCACGTAGCCGGTACCGGGGCGGAACTCGGTGCGAGCGCCCGCTTGAACCGCGAGCTCGAACGCGGGTGAGGCGGTGCCGTCGAAGATCAGCGCGCCGGCGTCGATGCGCTCGGTTCTGTCTCCGGTGCGCACCACGAGCCCCCCGAGGGCCAGCGTTCCGACGGCGTGTTCGACGCGCTCGGCGTCCTCGATGCGGGCGACGACGTAGCGTGCGAAGCGCTCGGCGCAGGCATCGAGCAGCGCGCCGCGGCCGACCAGCGCGATGCGCAGAGCGGGCACGACGTTGCCGACATCCAGCTCGAGCGCGGCGCGGGCGCTGATGACGCCTGGAAGATCGCCGCTAGCGAAGCGCGGCACCGCGTCGTGACAGCCGGTCGCCAGCAAGAGCCGCTGCGTGCGAAACAGCGTGACGCGCTCAGCCTGAACCGCGAGCACGGACAGCGCTCCATTCGGATCGGCTCCCTCGCGGTAGACGCCGAGTGCCGTCATTCCCGAGAAGAGCTCGGCCCCGCCAGCCCGCGCCTCGACCCCCAAGACACGGGCCATTTCGGGGCGGAGCAGCCGGAGCTTGCCGCCGAGCTCGGGGCCGTCGTCGAGCAAGACGGCGCGGCTGCCCTCCGCCGCCGCGAGCTCGAGCCCGCTCCGCCCCCCGCCGACGATCAGCACGTCGACCTCGCGACGCCTGGCTTCCGTCACGGGTGCGGCTTCGTCCGGCAGCTTGCCGAGGCCGGCGATCCGTCGCGCGAGCTTGTTCACGACCGTCGAGGCTACCCGCACGCCCGCGAACAGCCGGTGCGGATCCATCCCGCGCGGGAACAAGAAGTCGGTGGCCGACAGCAAGTCGACCTCGCGCGAGCCGAGCACGTTCTGCGTCTCGACGGTTTCGCCGCCGTGCACGCGGGTGCGGCAGCCGAGCACGTTGGGCACGCCGTTGACGCGCATGGAGCAGCCGTCGCAGGCTGCACGCAGGCAGAAAGGCCCGCGCGGGCGGTGCAGCTTCGTGCTCCGCGCGAGGAGTAGGCGATCGGCGGCGACGAGCGCGTGGACCAGCGATTCGCCGCGTTCTGCCTCGAGCAAGTCCCCGTCGTGGAGGAACTCGACGCGGTGGGTGAGAGGGACGCGACGAAACCCCATGGCTCAGGTTACACTGCCCGAGCGATGCCGACGCTCGGTGTCTTCGGAGGTAGCTTCGATCCCCCCCACGTCGCGCACGTGATGGCCGCGGCCTACGCGCTGTCGATGGGGGCTTTCGAGCGGCTGCTGGTGGTTCCCGTGTATGAGCACGCCTTCGACAAGAGGCTCGAGAGCTTCGAGCACCGCGTCAAGATGTGCCAGCTCGCCTTCGAGGATCTGCAGCGGATCGAGGTGTCGCGGCTCGAGTCCGAGCTTTCCCGCCCGAGCCGCACCCTGAACCTGCTCGAGGCGCTCGGCCGTCGCTATCCCGGCCACGCGCTGCGGCTGGTAGTCGGAGCCGATTTGCTGGGCGAGGTCCAGCGCTGGCATCGCTTCGACGAAGTCTCGCGGCTCGCTCCGTTGTTCGTGATCGGGCGCTCGGGCTCGTCTCATTCCGTCCCCGGCGTGGCGCTGCCGGCGGTGTCGTCGACGCGCGTGCGCGCGCTGTTTGCCGAAGCGAGCCCTGCTGCGCGCGCGGAGCTCGAGCTCCTCGTCCCGCGGCGCGCGCTCGAGTATGCGCGCGCCGAAGGGCTGTACGCTCATTCGTCGTCGCCGGACGGCAGCCCGTTGAACGGACCGTAGCCCACGACGCGCGCGATCTGCACCGCAGCGTCGAGCAGGCCGACGTACTTGCGGTACTCGGAGATGCTCGCCACGCTGCCGTTCAGCTGCGGCTCGCCGTTCTCGTCGAGCTCGAGCTCGGGCACGCCGAACTCGTCCACGACGGGCTCGTTGTTTTCGTCGAGCACGGCCGCGAAAGCGCCCTTGCGCCCGCGGCTGCCCGCGAGCAGGGCGTTGGCGTGAGCCAGCATGCGCGAACCGATGCCCTGGTCTACCAGCTTGCCGTCGACCTCGTCCTCGCCGAAGCGCCGCGCGACGTAGGTGATGCCGCTCTCCGGGTTGTAGAAGCGGATTTGCTGGGCTTCGGGGATGTTGAGCTCGCCGCTGAGGCCGTCCACCCAGATCCGGAGCTTGTTCGCGAGCGTCAGATCCGTGTTGAGGCGCGCGAAGATGTGCGAGAACACCAGCGCGCCGACCTGCTGCCGGTAGCCGAGGTTCGGGAACAACAGCGAGCTACCCCGCGGGCGGGCCGGGGCGTCCGCGCCGAGGTCGAGCAGCGCGACCTCGGGGTTCGCGGCGTCCGTCACGTACGGCGCAACCGACTCCCAGTCGCTCGCGAGCACGCCGCCGATCAGGCGATCGATCGCCTTCGGCATGTCGCTGCGGAAGTTGATGTAGGGATCGCGACCGTCGAGGTAGTTCTCGCGGCTGATCGTCATCAGGTTGGGCCGCCCGTCGGCGAGAGCCAGCGCGGCCAGTGACTTCTCGAAGCTGAAGCCGGTGCGGGTGATCCAGTCCGTGTATTCCCAGGACCCGCCGCCGGCCGGGGTGCTGTCGTAGTCCGGATCCACGTAGCGCGCGACGGAGGCGTCGAGCGTGAACGCGGGCGCGCGCGCAGAGGCCGGATCGGTGTCGAAGAGCGTGCGGTCCGCGTCGATGCCGATGATCTGCGTGTTGTAAGGACCGACCTGCGGCATCAACAGCGCGCGCACCAGCGTGTCGAACAGCGCCGACTCGGCCATCAGCGCCGGCCGGTGCCAGTCGTCGCTCTGGGCCGCGGTCTGGAACGCGCCGCTCGCCTCGAGCTGCGCGTTGGAGCTCGCGACCTGCCAGTGGAAGGAGCGCAAGCGCTCGAAGAAGCGGTACGCGGTCTGCCCGGGCAGCGTCGGATAGAAGTAGTCGCGGCGCTGCCGGCGGAAATACGAGAACGGATACGAGTACTCGTACTTGCGGATCGTCTCGATCGTGGTCTCGTAAATGTCCGCGCCCGCATCGCTCGGGTTGGTGTGGACGTAAGCGTTGTCGGTCGTCCCGTAACGGTACGGCCAGCGGATGCTGTCGGCGGCGATGCCCTTGGCGTTGGGCGAGACCCGCCATTTGACGGCCTGCCAGCCGTCTGCCGTCGCCTCGTCCGTCAACAGCCCGGACTCGAAGTCGTTCCAGGCGGCGTGATCCTTGGCGGGCCCCTGGCAGACCTTGCCGTGCACGATGCGCCACTCGGCGTGCGCCTTCTCCTCCTCGGTCGCGGGCCGGCAGCGGCTCGGGTCGAAGACGTTCATCAACCGCGCCTGCTCGGTGTAGTGCACGCGAGTCGCGGCGTTTTCGCGCGCGCCGAACAAGTTCGTTCGCTTCTGGACGTAGATGTTGTCTTCGACCAGCTGCGACCAGCTGCGGAGCGAGAAGCCGAACTGGCGATCGACCGGCATCGCGCGTTCGTCGAACGCCTCGAGCACGCGGCCGTACAGCGCGCCCATCGCGAACGTGTCGTACTGGCCGAGCCCCACGTTCTCGAAGAAGCGCTCGTTCTGGTACTCCATCGTCGAGGTGTGGCCGAAGTAGTTGATGCCCGGGCGGGATTCGTCGGCGCGGCCGAGCTCGTCATCCGTCTCGGGGTCGAGGTAGCGCGGGCCCATGCAGGTGTCGTCGGCACCGCGCGGCTTCCCTGCGCAGGTCTGGGTGCTCGTGCCCTCGGCGGTGCGTAGCTGCCAGTACTGCGGGTTGTAGTTGGGCGAGTCGTACGAGGAAGCGAACTCGTGGAGCAACCCGAGCGAGTGCCCGACCTCGTGGAGCTGAATGCCCTTGTAACTCTCTTTCCAGAGCTGGTCGTAGATCAACTCGGCGCGCTTCTTGGAGATCGCGGCGGGGTCCGACTCACCGGTGGTCTCGCGGATGAAGTCGTCGTTGTACTTTTCCTTGAAATACCGGGCCACGCTCTGGACGTCGGTGTTGCCGACGTTGCCCGCCAGCTGCGTGTCCGAGAAGCACACGCCGCGCATGTTCATCCGGTGCTCGATGAGCTTGCGGTAGTCCTCGACCTTGCCGGGATCTGCTCCGAGCAGCGGCGAGAGCATGTCGTCGGAGTCGCTGCCGAGAGACTCCGGGAGCGCCGCGAACAGATCCACCGCCCAGTTCGGGTTGACGAGCGAGGCGCCGGCCGGAGTCTTCGCGACCGCCCTGGCCAGCGTGTCGTACTGCTGCTGCATGGGCGTGCTCTGACCGAGCACGGCCTTGCGCGAGGCCCGCCCGAGCAGCTCCTTGCGATAAGCCTCGGACAGGTCCTCAATCGGCTCCGTCGACGGGGCGATTTGCTGTGCGGCGTGGGTCGCGTCGATCCTCGCGATCCGCTCGTTGATCTCTGCCTCGGTGAAGGTCTCGGGCTTGCGGCCGTCGCGCAGCTCACGCTCGTAGCGCGTCGCCGTCTCGCCCTGGATCACGTCGGAGAAGGAGAGCTCGCCGTTCGCGACCATCAAGATGTCGCGGACCTGCGCCGCGGACATGGTCGCCGAGCGGCCCATGGTCGTGGCCGAAGCGCCGAGGATCTGCCCGGTGGTGGGATCGGCGCTCCAGTTACCGATGCCTCCCCACGGCGCGCTCGAGGCGTAAGGCCAATAGAAGAGGAAATTGTGGCGCAGGTCGCCGACGCGCGCGCTGTACCCGGGCTCGCCGCACAGCGGATCGTCGTACGCGCGCACCGGGTTGTGGCACAGCGTGAGCACGTCCTTGTCCACCTTCGGCTGCGGGATGCCCCAGCCGCCGAAGCTCACCATCTCGATCCGATCGCTGCCGTCTTCCGTCACCTCGAAGAACTGGGCGTGACAAGCGCTGCGCTCACCGCCGGTGCGGCGGCACTCGACCTCGCGGGCGTTGGCCACGGCCAGGCGCATGGCCTGGTTCCAGGTGTGGATGATGTCCTCGTTCGGGCCGCGGCTCACGAAGTTGCCCTGGGCATCGACCGTGTCGAGCAACCCTTCGGGCATGTCCGGGTTCACCCAGTAGCCGACCGTCTTCACCTCGCGGTCGCGGTAAGGGATGGTGCAGCGGTTGCGCGCGCTGCACTGCGAGCCCTCGGCGCCGGTGTACCCGGTGTCCGCGTTCTCGCACTGGTCGTCGGTGCCGTTGCCGTTGGCGTCGCCGAGCGCGTCGTGGTTGCAGGGGACGGAGCAGGTGCCGGAGGGCAGGCAAGTGCCGCCATTTTCGCAGGCCGTGCCCGGCGTCTGGCACGAGCCCGTGGTCTGGTGGCTCTTCCTCCAGATGTCGTGGACGTGCATGTAGCGGCGCAGCCCGGCGTCCGTGTAGCCGTACTGCGGATCCCACGCGATGCGCTGCGGGGTGACGATGCCCACCGTGTAGCTGTTGCCGAGCCCGCCCGGGTTGCCGATCACGTCGAGCGCGGCGCGAGAGTTGTCGAGCGGCTCGAAATCGCCGTCGCCGTCGACCTCGCTGACCTTCAAGTACGAGCTCCGGACGACGGCTTCCTGCGGATCGCAGCTGTCGACGGCGCTGCCGGTGTAGAGGCCGACCAGAACGCACTGCGGGATCGTGCCGCTCGGCGTCCAGGGCACGTTGAAATGCTCCGGCTCCACCCAGAACTTCGAAGTCACGTCGAAGTAGCCCTTGTCGGCCTCGAAGTGCGGCGCGTCCGGATGCGATGGATCGCCGACGTAGTAGGCGAGCGGCGTGACCTTGATGTCGCCGAACACCTTGCCGAAGAACATGTCGAACCACATCGGGGTTTCGACGAGGTTGATCGACCAGTCGACGCGGAAGTAGCGGCGCTCGTACCAGGGGCGATCGGAGGTGTTCTCGTCGATGACGTTCAGCTCTTCGCCGGTCTGCGGGTTGTAATCGCGCAGGATGTCGAAGTGCGAGTCGATGCGGTACGCCGCGACGACCGTGCCGTCGGGCAGACCCGCGTCCCCCTTGTCGTCCGCGCCGGGGGAAACCGCGTAGGACTTGCGAGCCACCAGCAGGTTTTCCTGAATGTCCCAGCGGATGCGGTCCACGCCGCTCCAGGAGCCGATGCCCACGAGCGATTGCGACTCGGAGCCGTCGACCACGAAGTTGCGCCAGTAAAACTCGGGATCGTCCGACGGGTTTCGCAGCTCTCCGACGAAAAATTGCTTGTCGAGCGCGTTGGCTTGCACCCGATTGATCGGGGCGCGCTCTTCGGCGCAACCGACGAGCGTCGGGAGCACCAGCAGCGCGGCAAAAAGCCAGGGGGTCCTGCGGGTCATCGAGCCTCCTAAGGGGCTTCGAGGCTAGCAGGTTAGACGGGCAGCATCAGCCTACCCGCCTGTGCGGGTGAGTGCGAAGCCGCAGGTGGGCGTCGGTTTGGTGGTAATGTTCCAGTGTGGATCTCCGGACCCGCACGTCCCTGTTCTGCGGGGTTCTCGCGCTCGCGATCGCGGTATCGATCCTTTTGCGCGGGCGGCCGCGACGCGCGCAGGTCCTGTTCGCGGCGCTCGCGGGCGACGTGGGGCTCTGGTACCTCGCGCAGTGGCAGTATCACAGCGGGCGCGGCGCGGTGTGGGAGCGCTCCACCGCCGTGCTCGCGGTGCTTCTGCCCCAGTTCGCGCTGCACCTGTTCGAGGCCATCGTGCCGCAGAGCGGCCGCCGCTTCGTGCTGCTCCGCGTGGCGGGCGCGCTGGCGGTGCCGATGTTGGTGCTCGTGCTCACCGAGCACCGCCACGGGATCGTGCGCGGGGTCGTGTTTCTTTACGTGTTCGGCTTGATTGCGGCGGGCCTGACCACGCTCGCGGTGCGGGGCGAGCGCAGCGGCTCCCGCGCGATCCAGCGCCGAGTTCGCTTTTTGGTGCTGATCGGTGCGCTGGCGGCCGCCTTCAGCCTCGCAGACTTCTTGTGGTTCATCGGCGTGCCCCTGCCGCCGGTGAGCGCGGTGCTCAGCATCGTGTTCCTGTTCGTGCTGTCCGAGTCACTGATCCGCGAGCGGCTGGTCGACCTCTACGACATCCTCGGACAGCTGTTGGTCTCGACCGCGCTGGCCTTCGCCCTGGCCGGCATTTTCTATGTGTTCGTGGTGTTGTTCGGCGGCTTCGAGACCATGTACCTGGGCGCGATCCTGGCGGCGATCGTGATCTTGGTGCTGTTCGAGCCGCTGCGCGAGGGCGCGGAGCGCTACACCCACAAGGTGTTCTTCCGTGAGCGCGTCGATCTCGAGCGCGCCGTGACACGGGCGCGGCGTGATCTCGTACACGTCCTCGAGATCAAGGAGATGCAGGAGGTGGTGCTGGCGGCGCTGGAGTCGTCGCGCCGAGCCACCGGCGCCGCGCTCTACGTCCGCAACGTTTCCGGGCGGGATTTCGAGCTCAAGGCCGCCTTCGGCCCGGCCGCCCCGGCGCGCATCGAGGTGGCGACGGCGCATCCTTTGGTCGAGCGCCTGGACTCGGCGCCCTCGGTGTCGTTCGAAGAGCTCGCGCACCAGATCGTCGATCGGCGGCGGATCGGGCTCGGCCGCGAGGCGGAGCCGCACGAGCGCGTGCTCGCTACCGCCGAAGTGCTCGGCGCTTTCAAGCAGGGCGTGTGTGTGGGCGTGTACGGAGAAGACCACGAGCTCGAGGCCTTCTTGCTGGTGGTGGACGATCGCGTGCGCGACGCGTTCTCGCCCGACGAGATCGCGCTGCTCGAGGCGCTCGCGACGCAGATGGGCGTCGTCATCGAAAACTCCCGCCAGCATCTGCGGTTGCAAGAGCGGGATCGGCTCGCGGCGCTCGGGCAGATGGCCGCGGGTCTCGCGCACGAAGTGAAGAACCCACTCGGCGCCATCAAAGGAGCGGCCCAGCTGCTCGGCGACAGCGGCGGCCGGCTCGACGCCTCGGAGCGCGAGTTCGTCGGCATCATCCTGGAAGAGGTCGAGCGCCTGGACCGCGTCGTGGGCTCCGTGCTCGACTACGCGCGGCCGTCGAAAGGGCAGCTCGGCGCCGTCAGCGCCTCGGCCGTGGTGCGGCGCACGCTGACCGTGCTGGCCTCCGAGCGCGACAAAGACTTCGAGCTCGATAGCAGCGATCTGCCGGACGATGTCCCGCTCGTGCGCGCCGACGCCGAACAACTCCGCCAGGTGTTGATCAACCTGATCCGCAACGCCGAGCAGGCGATGGGCGGCACGGGCAAGGTGCGCGTCTCGGTGCGCGCGAGAGAGAAGGTCGGAGCCGCGTCACCGAACGACCCGCCGGAGTGGGTGGAGATCAACGTCCGCGACCAGGGCCCCGGCATCGCGCCCCACGTGCTGGACAAGCTGTTCGTGCCGTTTTTCACGACCAAGCCGACCGGGACCGGGCTCGGCCTCGCCGTGAGCCAACGCGTGGTCGAGGAAATGGGCGGTCGGATCGAGGTGACCTCCCATCCGGGCGCCGGTTCTACGTTCACCGTGGTTCTGCCCACGGCCAGCGAGCCGCTCCCCCAGCCCCGTTCAACGGAGCGCGGAACGGCGAACGCCGAGCTCCGGCCACGCCCGGCCGAATGATCCGCCGGACCGGGTGATGGCCTCTCCCTTGCCTCGGCTTGTCGCGGCGCCCTATGCTAGCGGCCTCTGGGTCTCCATCGGGACCCGGTCTGTCCAGCGAATCAAGCACACACCATGCCGAGTAAGGTTGCCCGCCCGACTGGCTCTGCGAACACCCGGTCCTCGGGGTCGCGGATGGCGCTCCGGTTCATTTCGGGGAAGTACCAGGGCGGCGAGTATCCCCTGACCGAGGGGCAAGAGATCGTGATCGGGCGCTCGAGCGAGCTCGACATGGTGCTCGTCGAGGAGATGGTCTCCCGCCGCCACGCGCGGATCCTGCTGACGAACGGGGTCATCACCATCGAGGACCTCGGCTCGACCAACGGCACCTTCATCAACGGCGAGAAGATCCAGCGGGCCACGCTCAAAGAGAGCGACCGCATCCTGATCGGCACCAGCATCCTCAAGGTCGTGGCCACGGCCGAGCGCGGCGACACGGCCGAAGCCCAGGCCCAGGCCCGCGACAACGCCCGCCAGAACATGCGCCAGGCCGGCGAGGAGGCCCCGCGCATGAGCGGCAGCCTCGAGGAGATCCCGCTTCCGGATTTGCTGCAGCTCTTCGGCACCTCGCGTAAGGACGGCGTGCTGATCTTGCGGGTGGACGGCGCGAGCGGGCGCATCCTGTTGAAGGGCGGCCTGATCGCTCACGCCGAGATCGACGACCACCCCGGGATCAACGGACGCAAAGCGGCCTACCGCATGCTCGGCTGGTCCAAAGGCGTGTTCGAGCTCGAGCCGCCCGACCCGCGCGAGATCGCGCAGCCGATGGACGCCAACGCGCAAGAGATCCTGATGGAGGGCTTCCGCCGCCAGGACGAGTTTGGCGAGGTGAAGAACCGGTTGCCGCCGCTGACTTCGCGGCTCGCCATGGCTTCCCCCCTGCGCGGCTCGCTGCGCCAGCTCACGCCGGAAGAGCTCGATCTGCTCGACCTGGCCGTGAACTCGGCGAACATCCAGGCCGTCCTCGACACCACGCCGGAGCACGACCTCGAGACCGCTCAGCGCATCGAGGGGCTGATCAAGCGCGGGTATCTGGTTTCGGCGGGCTGAGCGCCGCGCTCAACCCCGAGTCCGGATCTCGACGGCGCGGGCGTGCGCTTCGAGACCTTCGGCGCGGGCGAAGGTCGCGATCGCGTTGCCCTGCTCGCCGAGCGCCTCGGCCGTGTACTCGATGATCGAGCTCCGCGACACGAAGTCGTACACGCCGAGCGGCGCACCGAAGCGCGCCGCTCCGCCCGTGGGCAGCACGTGCGACGGCCCCGCGACGTAGTCGCCCGCGGCTTCGGGCGTCATGGGCCCGACGAACAGCGCGCCGGCGCGCACGATCCGGGAAGCGAGCTCGCGCGCGTTCTCGGTTTGCACGGAGACGTGCTCGACCGCGAGGCGATTGGCGAGGCGCACCAGGCCCTCGCGATCTTTCACGATGAAGGCGATGCCGCGGTTCAGCACCGATGGCTCGGCGATGGCTCGCCTCGGCAGCACCGCAAGCTGCGCGAACAGCTCCTGTTCGGCTCGCGCGGCGAGCTCGGCGCTGGAGGTGAGGAACAGCGGGTACGCGGCCTCGTCGTGCTCGGCCTGCGACAAGAGGTCCGCGGCGACGTAGCGAGGATCTGCGCCGTGATCGGCGATCACCAGGATCTCGCTCGGGCCCGCCAGGCCGTCGATCGACACTTCGCCGAAGACCAAGCGCTTGGCCGCGGTCACGTACAGGTTGCCCGGGCCGACGATCTTGTCGACCGCCGGCACGCTCTCGGTGCCGTAGGCGAGCGCGGCGATCGCCTGCGCGCCGCCGGCGTCGAGGATGCCGCTCACTCCCGCGAGCTCGCAGGCCGCGCGCACCTCGGCGTTCACCTGCGGGC
>JALYWZ010000509.1 GCA_030852505.1 Myxococcota bacterium
CCACCCGGGCTCTCCGCTTCTCCGGCGCTGCCGGCCGGCCCGCTCGAGTTGCGGCCTCCGGTGCTGGGACGCGCACCGCCGCTGCCTGCTTGCGTCTCAGCGCCCGAGCCAGCGTCGCCGGTCTCGTCCTGACCGCTACCTGCCTCAGCGCCGCCGCTAGCTGGATCGCCGAAGTCGTAGCCCTCGTCGACCTGGCACGAGGCAGCAGCCGAAACGACGACGATGGCCACGCTCCACGGACGGAAGATTCGCATGTTGTACACCCTGACACCCGCCCGCACCTTAAAGCACTGCGTTCGGCGTGTCACGTCTGCGCGGCCGCAAATTGCAACAACCACCTTGCGTAACAATCCGCAAGCCCGGAGGGACAATCCTGTCCCTCCCCTTGCCCGCGTCATTCGCTGGTGAGCGCCGCCTGAACCGGACCGAACGAGCGGCGGTGGATCGGACACGGGCCGATGCGGCGCAGGGCCGCGACGTGCTCACGCACGGGATAGCCCTTGTGCTGGTCGAAGCCGTAGCCCGGATACTCGCGCGCGTAAGCGACCATGCGCGCGTCGCGCTCGGTCTTGGCGAGGATCGAGGCCGCGGCAATGCTGAGGCTGCGCTCGTCGCCCTTGACGATCTTGGTCTGTTCGATGGGCACGTCGCGGAGCTTGCGCGCGTCGATCAGCAGGTGCTCGGGGACGCATCCGAGCGCCTCCACCGCGCGACGCATGGCGGCGATGCCCGCCCAGTAGATGTTGATGCGGTCGATTTCTTCCGGCTCCGAGAAGGCCACGGCCCAGGCGCGCGCCTCCCGCTTGATCTGCGCGGCGAGCTCGACCCGGCGCTCGGGCGAAACCTGTTTCGAGTCGTTGACGCCTTCCGCGCGCCAGCCCGGTTCGAGCACCACCGCCGCAGCCGCGACGGGCCCGGCGAGCGGGCTCATGCCGGCTTCGTCGATGCCGGCGACGACGAGAACGTTGCGAGCCCAGAGCGCCCGCTCGAACTCGAGCATCCAGCGCAGCCGCTGCCCTTCGGCTCGGTTCTCGCGGCGCCGGCGCGCCACTTGCTCCAAAATCGCGCGCGCGCCTGGGCGCGGATCCGAGCGCAGCGCCGTCTCGAGCTCCACGGGCAAGGAGCGCCCGCGCTCCACGTAGCGCGTGCGGATTTGACTCAGGGTGAGCTCTCGCGCCATGGCCTCGGTTGCTCCGCGGTTTTGCCACGAGCGCCCGCGGGTGACCAGCGTCCTGGGCTACACTGCGCTTTCGTGGCTGCCATTCCTCCCTGGCTCGAGCCCATGGCTGCAACGCTCACGCGCGAGCGCTTCGAAGGGCCAGAGTGGGTGTTCGAGCGCAAGCTCGACGGCATCCGCTTGCTCGCCTTCAAGCGCGGCACGAGCGTCGAGCTGTTGTCACGCAACCGGCTGCCGCAAAACCTCGCGTATCCGGCGTTTGCGAGCGCTGTCGCGGCCTTGCCCTGCCACGACGCAATCCTCGACGGCGAAGCGGTGGGCGGCTGGGAGCACGAGCTTCCGCCCGGCTACTACGTGTTCGACGTGCTGTGGCTCGACGGACGCGATTTGACGTCGCTGCCGCTCACGGCTCGCCGCGAGCTCTTGACGGCCTTGCCGCTCGCACCGCCGCTTCACCTGGTAGAGCGCCTCGAAGGCGAACGGCCGTGGGAGCGCGCCTGCGCCGAGGGCTGGGAAGGCGTGATCGCCAAGCACCGCGACTCCGTGTACGAGCACCGCCGCTCGCCGCTCTGGCTGAAGATGAAGTGCGAAGAGACCGTGGACCTCGTGGTCGGCGGGTTCACCGAGCCGCGCGGAAAGCGCGTGGGCCTCGGCGCGCTGTTGCTCGGTTACTTCGACGGCTCGGATTTCGTGTTCGCCGGCAAGGTCGGGACCGGCTTCGACGCGGCGCTGCTCCGCGAGCTCCGCACGCGCTTCGACGCCCTGACGCTGCCCGCTCCGCCGTTCACGCGCGGAACCGGTCTACCGCGCGCGAACGCCCACTGGGTGAAGCCGGAGCTCGTCGTCGAGCTGGCGTTCATGGAATGGACGAGCGGCGGCAAGCTCCGCCACCCGCGCTTCGTGCGCGTGCGTCCCGACAAATCCGCGAGCGAATGCGTCGGGGGTCCGTCGTGATCACGCACCCCGAAAAGCTGCTGTTCCCCGCGGACGGCATCACCAAGGGGGAGCTCGCTCGCTACTACGAGGCGGTGGCGCCCGCGATGCTGCCGCACCTCCGCGGCCGGCCGGTCACGATGGAGCGCTTCCCCGCGGGCATCGAGCGCAAAGGCTTCATTCAGAAGGACGTCTCCAAGCTCGCGCCCGAGTGGCTGGAGCAGGTCGTAGTTCCGAAGAAGGGCGGCCAGAGCAGCCACGCGCTCGTGAGCGATGAGCGCGCGCTGTCGTGGATGATCAACCTCAACACGATCACGCCGCACATCTGGGTCTCACGTGCGCCCGAGCTCGACGCACCCGACCTCTGCGTCTTCGACCTCGATCCGTCGCAAGAAGACGACGCGGCCCTGCGGGCTGCAGCGCTGCTCGTGCGCGACACACTGGCAGAGCTCGGCCTCGAAAGCGCGATCAAGACCTCGGGCTCGAAGGGCTTTCACATCGCCGTCGCGCTCGATCGCACGACAGACTTCGAGACCCTCTGGCCCTTTTCCCACGCCGTCGGCTCGCTGCTCGTGAAGCGTTACCCCGAAGTATTCACGCAAGAGTTCATCAAGGCCGACCGCGCTGGGCGGATCCTGATCGACACCGGTCGCAACGGCTTGGGCGCCACCTTCGCCGCCCCCTACGCCGTCCGGCCGCGAAACGGCGCGCCGGTTTCCGCGCCCTGCACCTGGCAAGAGATCGAGCAGGGCCAGGTCGGTCCTCGGACCTTCACCCTGCGCAATCTCCCCGAGCGGCTCGCCCAGCTCGGTGACGTCTGGTCCAACCTCGCCGCGCGCCCGCTGTCCCTGACTCACTCCGTCGCGAAGCTCGCGACCCTGCTCACTGTCGACGACCTCGCACAGAGCCGCGCCGCGTCCGTACGCCGGCCGAAACCAAGGAATGCGCCGCGGGGGAACCGCAAGAGCTCCGAATAGGGCCGGAGCAAAGGCTCTCGCTACGCTCGCTCGAGAAGGTCGGCATCCACGAGATCCTGAGGCCTCCCGGAAGCGCGCTTGTGGGCGATGAGGTCCGCTTTGCTGACACAAGAAACGGTCACTCCCGCAGCGTCGAAAATCGCGCGCGCCTGAAACGCAGCGTCGAAATCGCCGCCCGGCACGTGTTTCATGAGGTCGATGCGCGCGGGCGCGTGGCCCATCCACACCACGTCCAAACCTCGGGCTTCATCCAGTGCCCGAAGCGTGCCCGCTGGGGCGCCGAACGAGCTCAATGCGCGCTTGGCGCGTTCCAGGTTCTCGGTCGTGTCACGCAACCACAGGTCCGCGTCCTTGGTGAACCTCGGTACGCCGTGCAGGGCCACCGCTTGGCCGCCGACGAGAAGGTACTCAACCCTCTCTTCTGCGAACGCCGAAAGCAGATCGATCAAGTCGGAGGGGAGGTCCATCGGGGTGCTCGCTCTGCCACCATTGCTTCGCCATTTGCCAGACGGCTTCGAGTCGCTCGGCCGCAGTCGTCTGGGCCCAGAACGCACGATCGAGCTCCGCGCCGCCACCTGCTCGGACGAGCCCTTGAGACCACCGCGCCCGGCGTAATGCCGCTCTCTCTTCGCGCGTCATTCGCTGGACGATAGCACCTCGATGGGTGCTAGGGTCGCCGTGGGTCGCCGGCAACGGCGCTGGGATGTGGAGGAACGAAACATGCGTGGGCTTCTCTTAGCGGCTTTTTTTCTGGTTTCGGTGAGTGGCTGCAGCTCGGATGACGGCGGGTCGGATTCGGACCCCGGTGGCGGTGGCGGTGGTCGCAGCGGTACCGGCGGTCCCACGGGCGGCAGCGCACCCGCGTGCGACGACGCCTTCGCGAAGGTTCCGGTCCCCTACACCGCCAACACCAGCATCGACGAATGGGGTGGGTTCGTGGTCGACGAGCGCGGAGCCGTCTTCAGTGGGATTGCAGACGGCGCGCTCACGGACGACGCGAGCAGTTACCCCGCCACGATCCTGAGCAGCGACCTCGAGGGCAAAGTGACCACGCTCTACACCAGCGACGGCTCCTCGCTCTTCGGCAATTTCATCCTGCGCGGGGACAGCGTCTACATGCTGGCCGGGTTCCTCTCTCCGAGCATCGCGCGCTTGGATCGCAGCGGCGGCACGCCCGTCGAGGTGGTCGACGCCACGATATGGGCCGGGCCCATTCTGCGCGAGGATTCCATTTATTACGCCACCGGGGGCAGCTCGCGTGGGCTCTATCGACTCGATCCCGAGACCGACACGAGCACGCTGCTCGTCGCGCGCGAAGAAGAGATTGTCACACTCGACCTCGACGGCGACACCCTCTATTGGATCGAATCCGACGGCTTCCTGGAAGAGACGGACTACCGGCTATTCAGCATGCCCCTCGCGGGCGGCACACCCGAGCTCGAGCAGTCGCTTCCCCGCGCAGAGCTCGCGCTCGGCAACTTCCGAGTCATCGACGGCGTCCTAT
>JALYWZ010000510.1 GCA_030852505.1 Myxococcota bacterium
ATCGTGGCGCCGGTGCCCGACGCACACTTGTCGTTCATCGAGGTCTGGGCGGTCTTGTCGCCCGTCTCCTCGTTCTTCTTGAACATGATGATCTTGGCGTCCTGTCCGCCGAGCTCGATCACGCTGAGCACGTCCGGGTGCTTGTGCTCGACCGCCAGCGTGACGGCGTTCACCTCTTGCACGAACCTGCCGCCCGTCGGCTTCTCGAGCGGGCCCGAGCCCGAGCCCGTCAGGAACATGCGGAAGCTCTCCGGCTGGCGGTCGGGGAACGCTTCGAGGATCCGCCTCAGAAACTCCAGCACCTTCTCGGGCTGCTTCGTGTGGTGCCGCTGGTAATCGTGCCAGAGGATGTCTTTCGTCTCGGGATCGAGCACCACGGCTTTCACCGTCGTCGATCCGACATCCATGCCGATTACGAGATCCTCTTTGGCCATCGGTTCTCCTCGGACTGCCCGCCCTACTGACGCTGACGTCAGCGTTAAGCGCGTACGCCGCGAAGCGCAAGATCTTTGCCGCGGTGCAACAGATTCGGCTGGCTGGCCGAAGTTTTTTCTTCTTTCTTCTGGCCCCGGGTGGTGGCGCAAACTGCGACGGTCTTCCCTTCGCTTCGTACTGAGCGGTGCCATTGCGCCGTCGGCGAGGCGCGCTTAGCAACCCCAGGGGCTGGCCGGACGAAGGGGACACCAGACCGCTCGGACGGTAGTGCCTTCGAAAGTCGCTAGATGTGGATTCGGATTCCTCTTTCTGTGGCGCGGATGGCGACGCTGCTTTGGTTCGCGGCGTTCGGTTGCAGCTCGACCTCCGAGTGCCTCGAAAAGCGGACCTGCACGACAGGGACGGTCGCACCAACGAAACCGGAAGCGGGTGCGTCCGGCGCCGATGAACGGGATGGGCCCGTCAACGGAGAGACCAGCACCGGAGGCGGAACGGGCATCGAAGACGGCGGTAATGGTGGCGACCAGGCAATCGAGCGGGGAGGCGGCGGAAACATGCCGACGGGCACGACGCCGGGCGCTGTTTGCGAGAGCGAGGGCGAGCGGGTCTGCGGTCGCAACGGGAACGGGAGCATTCTGGAGTGCTCCGACGGGATTTGGTCGCTCGTCGAGACCTGCTTGCGTGATACGCGCTGCGTTCCGAAGAACCCGCGATGCGCGCCGATTGAGGCTCAAGCGGATCCTTGCGACGAGAACACCTATCGCGACGCTAAGGGAGCCTGCGTCCCGACGCTGACCCTCGGTGAGAGCTGTTCGGATGACGAACAGTGCATGACCGAACACTGCGTGGACGCCGTGTGTTGCGAGTCCGCATGCAAAGGTCAATGCCAAACATGCGACTCGAGGGGCAGCTGCGTGCGCACCCCGTCCGGCACGCCCGCGGGTGGTCGACCCCTATGCACGAACGCCGGTACCATCTGCGGCGGTTTCTGTGATGGCAGCTCGGACGAATGCGTGTACGCAGGTTCCGAGCAGACCTGCAACGAAGCAACCTGCAGCTCCGATCGAACCTCGACCGTATCGGCTATGTGTAGCGGCAACGGCCGGTGTTTGCCCCCCGAAACGACGAACTGCACCTCGTCCAGCTATTGTAGCGACGGTAAGTGCGTGGCCAAGTCGAGTGACGACATGCACTGCGAAGCGGCTGCACAATGTCAGAGCGGCAACTGCTCTGCAGACTCAACCGGGGGCAACGGGCTCTGCTGTCCGACAGGACATGCGAACTGTGGCAGTTGCGTAGACCTGCAAGCAGACGAATCTAACTGCGGATCCTGCTCGAATGCTTGCGCCGCGAACGACGTCTGCCAGAGCGGCGTGTGCAAATGCCCTCGCAATGCGCTGCCTAAGACATGTGGGGGGTGCGGTGTCTGGGACTTCGAATCCGACACCACGGAAAATTGGGAGATCGATCAGGACCCGAATTGGCCGGTCGACGGCGGCGACAACAACGGCGTAACCAACGTCACCAGCACCCAGACGCACGTGCATGGGGGCAACCACGGCCTGGCGGTCTCGGGCCTTGCCAATAGTCAGGTCATCTCCGTTGCCGCGGCCCTCTGCCGAACCGGAAGCGTCGTAAATCTTGCTGGGTACAAGATGTCCGCCTGGGTCTATCTAACGGGCACGGAGCTCGCCTTCGAATCTTTCATGTTCTTCGATGCGTGGGGCGCTTCCGAGGTCGTAAGCAGTCCCGTCCTTACCGGTAGCAACATCGTTGCGATGAACTCATGGCATCACGTGGAAACTACCTTCAGCTCTGCCGTCCAGGCTTCCCACGTCGCAGTCCGTCTGAACCCGGGATTGAGTTGGACCGGGATCGTCTACATTGATCAGATCGAGCTCACCCCCCCTTGAGGGCCGGGTCTTCTTCTCGAGTGCCCCTTGAAGAAGCCCAAAACCTCACGCGAACGGCTGCAGCGGGCGCTCGAGCTGCAGCGCAACGGCCGAACCGAGGAGGCCGAGTCGCTGCTGCGTCAGGTGATCGCGACCAACGCGCAGCAACATGCGGCCCTGTTCGCTCTCGGTGTGCTGCTCTTCCAGACGGGCCGCTTGGAAGAGGCGCGGCAGTACCTCGAGCGCGCGGCTTCGATCGAGTCGGCGCCACGCTACCTGACGGGGCTCGGCGAAGTCCTCCACCAGCTCGGGAAGCTGGACCTCGCCGCCGAAGCTTTTGGGCGCATCCTCGAGCGCGAGCCGGACTATCCGGACGCGCGCCTGAACCTCGCCACGGTGTTGATCGACGCGGGGATCCGCCGCGAGGCGATTGACTTGCTCGAAGAGGCGCTCGCGCGAGGCCCGGACGGCGCACGGCTGCGGTCGACGCTGTCCTGGCTCTGGTATCACCTGCACCGACCGGATCAGGCCCTTCCACATGCGAAGCGGGCAGCGGAGCTCGCGCCCGACGTCGCTGCCACGCACGCGCAGCTCGCCGACATCCTGGATGCCTGCGGCGACAAGGCAGCTGCCGTGGACAGCTATCGGACAGCCCTGGCTCTCGACCCGGCTGCCCACGACGTCCACAGCAGCCTGATCGTCGCGATGCTCACGAACCCGAGCTTCGACGCCCAGGCAACCTTTGACGAAGCTCGCGCCTGGGCGGCGCGGCATGCGGAGCCGCTGCGGGCGCGGGTGCGCGCGCACGAAAACGACAAACAGCCCGAGCGACGCTTGCGTATCGGCTATGTGTCTCCAGATTTCCGGGCTCACGCCATCCAGCAATTCCTGGTGCCGCTGCTCCGAAATCACGACTCATCGGAGTTCGAGATCTTCTTGTATTCGTCGGTGGACCAACCCGATGGCGAAACCGAGTGGTACCGCTCCTTCGCTGGCGAGCGCTTTCGCGACATCCGGCCGCTCGACGACCTCGAGGCGGCAGAAGTCGTGCGCCGCGATCGCATCGATATCCTGGTCGATCTCGCATTGCATAGCTCCGGCGGGCGCCTGCGCATGTTCGCGTGCCATCCAGCGCCGGTGCAGATCAGCTGGCTCGGCTACCCGGGAACTACCGGGCTCGATACCATCGACTATCGGATCACCGATCCGTTCTTGGATCCGCCGGGCACGGCTGCCGACGTCTACTCGGAAACCAACCTACACCTGCCCGAGGCGTACTGGTGTTACGCACCGCTCGCCGGCTCACTCGATGTGGGCGAGTTGCCCGCGCTCGCGGCAGGCCACTTGACGTTCGGCTCGCAGAACAGCTGCCGCAAGCTCCACGACGGCGTGCTCGAGCTCTGGGCGCGCGTGTTGCTCGAAGTTCCCAAATCCCGGCTCTTCCTGCATGCCGACGACCACGCGCAGCAGCGGCTGCAGCGGACTCTCGCGCGGGCCGGGGTCGGGGCGGAACGCGTCGAGCTCGGCGGCCGGGTTTCGCGGATCGAGTACCTCCGGCGTTACCAGCGCATCGACATCGGGCTCGATCCCTTTCCGTTCAACGGCGGAACGACCACGCTCGACGCGGCCTGGATGGGCGTGCCGGTTGTCACCCTGAGCGGTGAATCGGCGCTGCAGCGCGCCGGCACCAGCATCGCCTCGAACCTCGGTCTGCCGGAGCTCGTCGCGCACACGCCCGATGATTTCGTCGAGGCGGCGGCTCGTCTGGCGGGCGACCTGGCCCGTCTCTCCGAGCTGCGCTCTGGCCTACGGTTTCGGCTCGAAGCTTCAGCGCTCGGCGATGCCCCGCGCTTTGCTCGGCACCTCGAGGCCGCGTATCGCTCGGCTTGGTGGCGCTACTGCGGCGGGGCCGCCCATTCCACGATTTCGTCGGCCAGCACGTGACCGGTGGAGGTTTGATCCTGCACCGTGAGCAGCGCGGACTTCCCGCGCAGGCCGCGCACGTTCCAGACCCGCCTCCCGAGCCAGGCGCTGTCGCAGCCGGTCGCCGAGCGCACCGGCTCGCCGTCTATGACCAGCTCGACGCGCGCCCAATCCGCATCCTTCGTGCCCCCGACGAGCAGCACGAGCGCATCACCCTCCAGGGTGAATTGGGCGGAGCGGAGCCTGCCCCGCGCGGCGTTGCCGAGCTCGGGGTCGAAAGAGTTCACGCGCCGGCCGAGCCTCGGGTACGGCACGTCCTGCCCCGCGCGCAGCGCCGGAT
>JALYWZ010000077.1 GCA_030852505.1 Myxococcota bacterium
GCTCCACGCCGTGGCCGCGCGGCTCGCCTCCGGCGACAGCGAGACGCCGCTCCGCCTGGCCGAGATCGAGGCGCTGCTCGAGTCGGATGCGTTCGTGATCGACGCCTGCCGTCGCGGCGTGGTCGCGGGCAAGTCGAGTGTCTCGCTCGTGTCGCGACCGGTGCTGTTCGAGCTCGCGCTCGCGCTCGGCGTGGCCGCGCCCGGGGAGGTGACGCGCGAGGTGTTGATCGCCGCCGCGTTCGGTGCACGACGGATCAACGAGTCTCACCGCGGGCGGCTGCGCGTCGAGATCGGTCGCTTGCGTCACGCCCTCGCGCCCGTGGCAGACCTCCGCGCGACCCCGAACGGCTTCGCGTTGATCCCGCGTCGCGCGGCACGCGTGGTGCGGCTGCTCCCACCCTCCGAGAGTGAAACGAGCGCGCTCTCCGCGTTGCTGGCGCGGGGCGAGCCCTGGTCGAGCTCGGCTTTGGCGGCCGCGCTCGGCAAGAGTCAGCGTAGCGTTCAGCGCGCGCTGCTCGAGCTCCAAGCCGCCGGCCGCGTGCGCGCGCTCGGCAAGGGCCGTGCGCAGCGCTGGCTCGCGCCCGAGAGCACCGGAATCACGACAGCGATGTTACTCGTTGCACGCGGCGCTCTAGGTTAACTCTCAGTCCATGAAGAACAGCGAAATTCGTCAGCGCGCCGAGGTCGTTCGCGAGCTCGGGCCGTTTCCCGAAGTCCCGAACGTCGGCGGCGTGACCTTCGATGGGCAGCGAGCCTGGTTTGCGGGTGGCAACGCCCTGCGAGCCTTCGACCCGGAGACGGGTGCGGAGGTTCAACGCCTGAACCTCGCCGCCGACGCCGGCACGGCCTTCGACGGCCGCTATTTGTACCAGGTGACGAGCGATCGCATTCACAAGATCGATCCCAAAACCGGCAGCATCGTCGCCAGCATCCCCGCTCCCGGTGGCGGCAAAGATTCCGGGCTGGCCTGGGCCGAAGGCACGCTCTGGGTGGGTCAGTATCGCGATCGCAAGATCCACCAGATCGATCCCGAGACCGGGCGTATTCTCAGCACCATCGAGTCCGATCGCTTCGTCACCGGAGTCACTTTCTGCGACGGCGAGCTCTGGCACGGCAGCATGGATGATACCGGGAGTGAGCTGCGGCGCATCGACCGTCAATCGGGCGAGGTGCTGGAGGCGCTCGAGATGCCATCCGGCACGATGGTCTCGGGGCTCGAAGCGCGCGGAAACGACGAGTTTTTGTGCGGGGGTGGCACCAGCGGCAAAGTGCGCGTGGTGAAGAAGCCGAAACGCGGGCCCGCATCGACGGGCCGCAGATAGCGCGCATGGCTTCTGGAGGCTTCATTGCGGGACCCCGTACGTGAGGAGCCCGAGGAGCAGCGTCGTGGCCAGACACAGGCTCCCCGCTCGCCATCCGCTTCGAGCGAGAAAGGCGAAGGACATCGCCGCCACCCAGAGTGGGATCGCCAGCGTGAAACCGAGCGCGAGCCGCGTCGCCTCCGCGAGCGGCCACAGTCGCGCGAGGCACACGGAAGTGAGCACGGCGAGCGGGAGCGTTCCTACTAGCGCGGCAAGCACACGCAGCATTGCGTCCAGGCGGCCAGGCCAGGCGCGCTCCGTCACGATTTTCCTACCAGAGCAAGAGCCACGATCAGCAGAGGGAACGCGAGCACGACGCTCCAAAGCGCCCGCGGGCCGAGCGGCGCCAAGAGCACGAAGCTCGTCGCGGAGACCGAGAGGGCCGCGAGCGCAACGAGCAGCGCCTCCACCATATCCCCGGTCCGTGCCCAGAGCACGACACCCGCGAGGGTCGTTGCAGCCGCGGCGACCCGCATGGCGAAGAGCGTTCCCCGGGTGGGCTGCCAGCGACGAGCAGGAAATCGCCGTGGGTCCGCGCCGTGGAGGAGCGCGAATGCAAGGTAGAAAGATAGGAGCGCAGCAATCTCCATCATCAGCGTCCCCCAGGCCATCCGAGCGTGACGCGTTCCGCGTCGTCGCGAGCACTACCCGCGAAAGAGGTCACCTTGACCGGCTGCTTCGCGCCTCGCCGGAGCGCCACCGCGATTCCGCACAGCGACAGCGCCGTGACGAGGAGCGCGACGTCGACGCCGGCCACGGCGGGGATGCGCGGACCCGAGCCGAACAGGCCGGCCTCCGACCAGCGTGCGGCGAGGGCCGGGACCGGGAGGAGCAAGACGCCCGCGAGGCCGACACCCTGCCACCAGAGCGCGCGGCAGTCCTCCACCATGCATGCCCAGGCGGCGCAGAACACGAACACGCTGAGGAAGACGATCTCTTCGGCGGAGCAGCGGTCGCGAAGGTCGAAGGGCAGCAGGCGACTCGTGAGGAACAACGCGGCAGTCGCGACGAGGGTCCCGGCGCCGACGCCTACCGTGAGGCCCGCGAGCAGCAGGTTGCCGGGGCTCTCGCGTCGCGACTCTCTTCGCGCCAGCCACACCCAATTTCCGGTCAGGATCGTCGCCGCGGTCGCGAGGGCCAGCACGAAGAACAAGAAGCGTAGCGGAAGTCCTCCGAAGTAGGCGTAATGCAGCCCTCGAACCCAGCGCCATGTCGCTCCCAGCGCGGTTTCAGCGGCCGGGGAGTCGACGTGGAGTGCCTTGCCGTCGGCGAGACGCAGGCGGACCGCGCCGTACGACTCCGGCGTCGTCCCCCGGATCGGGCCTTGTACGTCCACGCGGCCGTTGGCGCGCCCGGGGTAGAGAACACGATAGGAATCCGGTGCGAGCCGCGGCTCGATAGCGAGCGCTCGTGCGGCGAGCTCGTCGAGCGAGCGCACCGCCGTGGGCGCGCCCGGCTGCTCCGCCGAGGCTTCGGGCATTCCCCAGAACACGGCCTCCGCGCGCTTCTGATCGCCGCCGAAGACAGGTCCCACGAAAGCGCCGAGCAGGAGCGGCGCGAGCACGATCAGCGCGCCCGTGTACGCGTAGAGGAGCTGAAACGGGAGCCCCATGACGCCGAGCACCTTGTGCATGTCGGACCACCACACGCGCCGCGACTTGTCCGGCCGAAACTGATGGAACTGGCGGACAAGGTCCTTCGAATGAATGAGCACGCCCGTCACGATCGCGAGCAGCAGGGCCACCGCGAGAAACCCCGACGCGCGATAGAGCCAGTCGCCCGTCGACTCGTGCCAGAGGAAGTGCAGGTTATAGAGGAACTCCGCGAGGCGCTCGCGCTCGGGAGTCAGCTCGCCCGTTTGCCCGTCGAACCAGAGCCTCTGCCACGAGCCCGTCCTCGGATCTTCGTATCCGAGCTGCGCCGCACCGGTAGCCTTCGGGTAAAACCAGACGCTTTCGGGCCGCGCGGGGAGCTTGGCGAGCGCACGCTCGAAGAGCGCCTGATGGGTGCCGGGCAGAGGAGCCTGCTGGGCGAGCGGCTCCTGCCAGATCTCGAGCTCGTGGTGGAACAGCGTGATCGCGCCAGTCAGGAACATGACGTAAAGAACGAGCCCCCCGATCACGCCGGCCCAAGCGTGAACGTCCCAGAAGCGTGTGAAGGCGTGCGCAGAGAGCTTCATGCGCCGCGCTCCTGGTACGGGACGCCCGCCCTCATCGGATCCTCGCGACTCCGTGCAGGAACCCCGGCGCAGTCAGGGCGCGACGCGGTCCGCCGTCAGCCGTGAGCTCGATCAGCGTGGTCTCGGAGTAGTCCTCGGTCGTCTCTGTCCCGTAGACCTTTCCGTCGAGTCGGAACCACAGCACGTCCGATGTGGAAGGATCGAGCGCATCGACGGGCAGCACGCCGCCGGTGCTGGGCGTCCAGCGCAGCCAGCGCCAGGCGGACTGGTTGGTGAGCTCCCAGGTGAGCGCGCCGTCCGCGACGATGCCGAGGTCTTCGTCGAAGGCCCGCAGGAAGACCCCGTCGCCACCTCCGGGAACGGGCTCGCCGACCAAGGCACTGCCCGTGAGCTCCTCCAGGCTCTCGAGGTAGTTGGCGTCGAAGCTGTCGTCCCCCGCACGCACGCGCAGGGCGCAGGGTGCCGTGGTCAAGCGACCGAGCCGGTGAGCCGCCGCGGCCAGCGCGGAGCTGACGAAGTACACGTCACCCGAGCCCGTCTGGACCGGCGTCGTGATGCCTCCACACCGCGCATCCACGTCGAACCTCGAGACCTCGTCCGTTTCGGTGTCGAGCACGACGAGCCCCGTCTCGCCGAGGATGGAGTCCGTCTCGTTCCAGTCGATCCACGCCACGGAGAAAAGCAGGTCGCTGCCACGCTCGAGATGGGCGTAGCCGTAGAGCGACAGGAACCCCTCTCGTCCGGTCTGACCGAGGTCGACCTCGCCCGTAATCTCCATCGCGCTCGGGTTGATGATGATCAGGCGCTGGCCGTCGCGATCCGGGTAATACATCTTCGTGGGCGAAACGACGTAGAGCGTGTCCCACAGACTCTCGACGCCATAGTTCTGGAGGCTGATCGTCTCGCCTGCGTCGAGCCGACCCTGGTCGTCGAGCGTGTAACGGGTGATCGTCGGCGCTTCGCCGCCGCCGATCGCGAACCAGCCGACGCCCTCGACGGCGTAGAGCTTCGCGGCGCCCGGGACCTCGACAGCGCGGGACTCATCGGTTGTCGCGCCTTCTTCGATCGAAGACACGACGTGAAAGTAAGAGGTGGTCGAGGTGTCGTCCCAGACCCGCGTACCGAGCAGGTACGCAGCTGTCTCGGGGCCGCCGCGATCCCGCTCGTCCCCAAGGTTGCCGCTGCACGCGATCATCGTGGCCGCGGCGAGCGCCGCCAAGAGCCGTGGCACACCCTTCGAGAGCGCGGCGAATCGATTTTTGTGCTTCCTTGCGATGTTCACGTTCATGCCTTTCCCGAGTCAGAGCTCCGCCGTTGTCTTGATGTAGAAGGCCCTTCCAGGGCGCTGCACGCCGAAGAAGTCGAAGACCGTCGCGTCGGTGACGTTTTGCACCTCGAGCGTCGAGCTGATCGCCGTGTGGCCGTTCTCGACGAGGTACCCGAGCCCGAGCGTGTGGACGAGCTGCGAGTCGATGGTCTGCTTGAACTCGCGCAGCCCGATGCTCTCCCAGCCGCGGAAGTACTCGTGCACGTAACGGCACGTCCAGCTGAGCGCGACCTCGTCGCGCGGAGCAGCGACGCCACGGAACTGCAGCCGCGCCGACCCGTTGGCGAAGAAGTACGGGCGATTAGGGATGCGGTCGCCGTCGAAGTCGCCGAACGTGCCCTCGCTCGAGGAGTTACGGAAGTCCTGATAGGTGGCGTTGCCGTCGAGGACGACGTACTCGCGGGGTGACGTCCAGCCGAGTGCCGCTTCGACTCCGAGGGAGCGGGCGCCGAAGACGTTCTGGTAGCTCTGCACGCGATCGTTGCCGAGCAGCGCGATCAGCCGATCGGCGTCGCGCAGGAAGCCGCCGATGCCGCTGCGAAAATCTCCGAGTGGCGTTTCGCGAGCGTCGACGCTGAAACCCAGGTTCGCGTTGTGGCTCGTCTCTGGCTCGAGCTCGAGGTTGGCGATGAGGAACGCATTGTCCCCGAAGATCTCGTCAGGGCTCGGGAGGCGCGTGGCGTATTCGTAGGCGGCCTTGGCGTAGAGCCACGGCGTGAAGCGAAACCGGAGCGCATCGCCGAAGCCGAAGCGGTGCGTGTCGCGGTCGCGGTCGCGGAAGACGCCGCCGGGGCGCGGCTCTTCGCTCGCGAGCAGCTGGAGGTACTGCTTGGCGAAGAGGATGTTCTCCAGGCGGTCGCGGAAGAGATCGAGCTCGTATTCGAGGCCGGTCACGAGCGTCGTCAGCCTCCGCTCGGCGCTCAGTGGGTCGCGCGCGCTGGGGTCGCTTTGCCGCCGCTCGTCGCCGGTGCGCGTGAGGTAGGTGGGAGCGACGGCAAGCCGCAGCGCATGTTGGGGATGGACGCGCCACTCGAGGTTCACGCGACCGAACACCGAATGGTCCCAGTGGACCTGGTCGTGCGGGCGCGAGTCGGTCTCTCCTGGGGTGCGGCGCTCACGCACGCAGCGCCCGAACCAGTCGTAGACACAGCTGGCGACGTCGAGGAAATCGCCACGGACATACGTGTAGCCGCCGATGACGTCGACCGTGAGCCCGTGTCCGAGTGGCTGCTCGTAGCGCAGGCTCGCGCCGGCGGCGGTCTCGCCGTACGTCACGGCGCCGTACGGGACCGTCATCACGACGTCGTGCTGGTACTCCTTGTCGTAGTCGGTGACGAAGGCTCGCAAGAGGAGCCGCCTCGCCCACGGACGATGGACGACCCCGAGCTCGGCGTTGGCGCCCGCGGCGCGGTAGCCGTCGTGGAAGCGGTAGACTCGCAGGGGCGAGAGACGCCCACGCTCGTCCGGAACCTCCGCGTCCACCGGGTAGTCGTTTCGCGCGTAGTCGAAGAAGCCGTTGACCCGGGTGAAGAAGCTGCTCGGTTCGTGGAGGTTTTGCGCGCTCAGCGTGAGGCGATGCGTGTCGAAGGAGCCGACCTCGTAGGAGGCACCGAGCTGCGTGCCGCGCAAGTCTTGGTGGGTGACGAGGTTGACGGCGCCGCCGAGCGCGTCCGAGCCGAAGCGGATCGGTACGACGCCGCTGTAGATCTCGATGCGCTCGACGAGGTTTACGGGGACGTTGGCGACGCCGAACGGGTAGCCCGCGAGCTCGAGCGGCACGCCGTCGAGGAAGAACCGCACTTGATCGTCGGTGAGGCCGTTCAGCGAGAAGCGCGTGCTCGACCCGAGCCCGCCGCCTCGGCGGACGCCGACCCCCTGGGTGCGCGCGAGCACTTCCCCCAGGTCAGCGCTCTCGCGCTTTGCGCGGGCCGTTTCGACCACGGTGACGGCCTCGGCGGATTGACGCCTGCGGTCGGCCTCGGAAGTTCCGCGGACGATCACTTCAACGGGCGCCAGCGCCGCTGCAGGCTCGAGGCGCGCCGTGATGCGGGCGCCCTGACCTGAAACGACTTCGGTTCGAAGCTCGACCCGGCCGAGCTCGGGCGCGCGCGTCGTGACGGCGTATGCCCCGGGAGCGAGCGCCGCGAACCGGAAGCGCCCTCGTTCGTCGGTCCGCGTCGTCTGCGTCGCTCCATCGGACGCGCGCACGATGAGCTCGACGCCGGCGGCACCGCTATTGCCGCTTCCGGGAAGCAGGATGCGGCCCTCGAGGCTTCCCGTCGCGGGCGCTTGCGGCAGTCGGAATTCGACGGGGACCAAAACTCGCGACGCCACGTCGGTGTCGCCCCGGCGCGCCGGACGGTAGCGCGCGCGAAGAACGGCGGCGCGCGCCGCGTCATCGAAGCCGTGACCCGCGGGCTCCAGCACCTCGGCCTCCGTAACGTTGCCCTCGGCGTCGATGCTGACGCGAAGCACGACGGTCGCTTCGAGGCCAGCTGCGGCCGCCTCGGGAGGATACACGAGCCGGAGGGCCTCGAGCGGCTCGGGCATGTGAGCACCCGTGGATGACGCAGAGTCGATCGGAGCATCCCCAGGCGGCTCTTCGCTCGGGGGCTCCGTGGCAGCTGGCTCGGACGGCGCGTCACCGGGACCGGCATTTCGAGCATGCGTCACTGCGCTGAAGACGAAGACGGAGACCGCGATCGCGATCGCGGCCGCGAAACGTGGTGAGCTCGCTACGAACATCGGCTGAGCTCAACCGACGGTCGACTCGGGTGGAGGCTGGTGTGGGTGTTCCTCGCGGTTCTTCATGCGTCTAGCTCTCTCGGCCCTTTAAGGGTTGGCCGGGCGCTGGACGCAAAGGTCGCTGGCCGCGTTAGCGGTGGCCGCCGCTAGTGCGGCGCCGGGGAGGAATACTGCAAGTGAATATCATTTTCAAGTAGAGCTCGAGAAAAGCGTCGTGGAGCGGGAGGATTGTCCTGGGATCCTCTCGCTCGGCCGGCCCTTCACCGGCAAAGCCGTACCAGAGATCATCGATGTCGGCAGAGCGCGGAGTTGCTAGCGTCGCACCATGTTGGCAAGGACGTTCGCTGGGGTCAGCCTGGTCGCGGTGCTGTTCAACGCGTGCGGAATGACGGACCAGGACGACGATGGAACCGGCGGCGCAGCGGGCACTGACGGGCGAGCAGGATCCGCCGGAAGCGGAGGAGCACCGAGCAGCGGCGAAGCCGGTGGACCCACGGCGTCAGGAGGCGGTTCGGGCGGCGCAGCGGGGGCAGGCGGCAGCGGCGGAGATGCAGGCGAGACCTCGGCGGGGACGTGGCAGGCAGCGGCGGCGACGCAGGCGAAGTTCCGGACCAGGATCCGCCATGCGAGCCGAGACGCGCGCGCCTCGATTACCTGGAGGTCTGCCAAGAAGAGATGGAGTGGGTGCGGGGAGTCACGGAAATCGTCGGTCAGCTGTCGGTCGGAGAGGTGGACTGCGTGGTCGCCGACCTCGACGCTCTGCGGTGTCTCGAGCGCGTGGAGGGCGATCTGATCTTCGGCGAGGGCGCCGACGACCTCGACGCGCTCGCGCAGCTGCAGGAGGTGACGGGGTGGCTGGTGCTCGGCGCGCGTCACGTCGAGCTACCGCGGCTCGTCCGCGTCGGCAGGAGTCTGATCACCGGGCGCGCAGTCGAGCTCGACTTCCCGTTGCTTTCGAGGGTGGGCAAGGACCTGGATATCAGCAGCGAGGGGCTGACTGCGGTGTCGTTTCCCCGCCTCGACAGCGTCGGTGGCGCTCTGGTTCTCCCCGTGGACGCGACGACGGACCTCGGCTTTCCCGCGCTGGAGGGCGCCGGAGACATCTACCTCGAGGGAAGCACGCTCGGCCAGGTATCGTTCCCTCGACTCCGCCGCGCGGGTTCCCTGCGCTTCGCGAACGCGACGGACCGCGCGCTCCCCGATTTTCCGAACCTCACTGAAATTGCGGGTCTGGCGCTCGAGAACGTCGCCGTCACGGACCTGCATGGTCTCGATGCGGTCACGCGGGCCGACGGTGGTTTCGGTTTCGAGAGAAACCCGAACCTGGAGAGCCTTGCGGGCTTGGAGCAGGTCACGACCGCCGCTTCGATCGTCGCCATCGAGAACCCAAAGCTCGAGTCGCTGGAAGCGCTCGGAAAGATCGAGGGCGAGATCAGGGCGCTGGTCGTCGAGAACAACGCCTCACTGAGGAATTTGGACGGCCTCGAAGGCGTGGTGGCGAGTGGAGATAGAGTGCAGATCGAAGCCAATCCGGTCCTCGAAGACATCGATGCGCTGAGCGGGTTGGAGAAAGCCGTCACGGTGATCGTCCGCGCGAATCCGCTGCTCGATGAGCTCGCTGGCTTTCGCGGACTGCAGCAGATCGCGAGCCTGGAGCTCGCTGAGCTCGACGCGCTCACGACGACCGCGGATCTCGCGGCGCTCACCAGCGTGGAGCACGACCTCGTCATCCAGAACTGCCCGGCGCTCCGCGAGCTCGGCTTCCTGCCGGAGGTGGGCGGGAATTTTGCCATCCAAGACCTTCCCGCGCTCGAGACACTGGCCTTTCCGCGGAAGCTCGTCATGGACGGCGGCAACCTGTCGATCTCGAACACCGGCCTCACCCGGCTCGAGGGGTTCGATCAGGTGACTCACCTGGGATCCCTGAACGTCTCCCGGAATCGGAAGCTCGAATCCCTGCGTAACTTTTCGGGGTTGGAAGCTGTGTCCTCGGGGCTTTCCGTTACCGACAACGCGGCCCTCCCGGCTTGCGAAGCGGAGTGGTTACGGGACCGGATCGGTGAAACCAACATCGGCGCCGTGCTCTTCGAGCACAACGATGGCAGCGGCCCCTGCGTTCCGTAAAGGGCTACCTCGGAAACAACAAGCGCAAGAACTCCGCGCGGTTCGCGACGCCGCACTTCACGTAGATCTGGCTGATGTGCTGGCGGATCGTGCGCGGGCTGTTGTGCTCGAGCTCGGCGATCTCGCTGCCCGAGAGGCCGTCGAACAGGTGCCGCGCGACGGTGCGTTCTTTCTCCGTGAGCTCTGCGCGCTCGAACAGGCGTTGAATGGCCGCCTCGGCGCCGCGGTCCGCCTGGCGAACGCGCTCGATCGCCGCGATCAGCTCCTCGGCTGAAAACGGCTTTTCCAGGAAGAAGGCCGCGCCCTGGTTGAGCGCGGTCTTGACCCGGTGCACGTCGGCGAAGGCCGTGATCACGATCACCTTCGCGTGGATCCCGAGCGCGGCGAGCTCGGTCATCAGCTTCAGACCTGCGAGGTCGTCCGCTCCCATCACGATGTCCGTGATCACCACGTCGAGCTCTGCAGTTCGAGCGAGGGACAGCGCGGCTTCGACCCCGGCCGCCGTCAACGTGCGAAAGCCGGCGCGGTCGAGGGCGCGCGCCAGCAACTCGCGCGTGTCGTCCTCGTCCTCTACCAGGAGCAGCGTGGCGGTCATCGGCTACCGAGTGGGAGCTCGAGGCGAAAGTGTTTGTCCGCGTCCAGGCTGAGCTCGCCGCGCATGGCCCGCGACAGAGCGCGGGCGATCGGCAGGCCCAGGCCGAGGCCATGGGTCTTGGTGGTGCGCAGCGGGTCGAACAGCGTCGCGGCGATCTCGCGGGCAAGCCCCGGGCCGTCGTCCCCGACGCGGATCACGGCCTTCGAATCGGTCGACGCGAGCGAGACGCGCACCACGCCGCCTCCGTCGGATAGCGAATGTAGGCTATTTTCGAGCAAGTTCTCGAGGATCGTGCGCAGATAAGTCGGGTCCGCGAGTGCCTCGACCGAGCCCGCGGTTTCGAGCTCGAAGCGCACGCCGTGCGGCGCGCCGAGGGTCGCCATCTCTTCGATCAAGGTCGCCAGGAATGGTGCGAGGCAGAGGCGCTGGGACTCCGGGTCGCCGAGCGTCTTCAACGACCGGAGCGCGCCGAGCCGGGAGAGCGCCTTCTCGATTTGCACACGCGCGCGCGCGTCGAGATCTGCCCGGCGCGCGGCGTCGGTCTCCTTCGATTGTTCGTCGAGCAGGAGGCCGAGCGCGTGCAGCGGGTTGTTCAGCTCGTGCAGCACGGCCGCGATCACCACCCACACCGCCTGATCGCGCTCGATCTTTTGCAGCCGGATCCTGAGCGCCT
>JALYWZ010000511.1 GCA_030852505.1 Myxococcota bacterium
CTCGAAGCGCACCTCGCGCTTGCCGAGCCCCCGGACGTCGAGGAGCACGCTGCTGCCGCCCGGAGCGCGCGCCACGATCCGCGGCCGGAAGCGCTCGCTCACGACCGCGGCGTTGGCGCGGGTCACGAACGCCGCGATCTCCGCGTAGCTGACGATGCCGTCCGCGTTCGCGTCGGCCGCGCCGTAGAGCCCCGAGCGGATTTCGTGGCTGAACACGCCGGCCTCGAACCCGGCCCACTCGTGGGTTTCACCCGTGGTCGACGTCGACAACAAGTAACCCACGCGGCCCTGTCGCGACGCAGCTTCGAGCTCGACGAAGCCGCCAACGGCGCGGCGCGTCCCGCCGGGCCCGCGCTCGTAGGCGAGCAAGTAAGCCTGGCAAGCATCGACGATCACGTGGGTCTGCTCGGCACCCGCGGGGTTCACGACGTCCTTCAGCAAGCTCGCGCCGTCCAGGCGACCGTCTTCGAGCGTGAGCCGCCACGTGTTGTCTGCGGCGTCGCCGTGTCCCGCGTAGATCACGTACAACACGGCGTGAACGCCGCGCGCGCGAGCTCGAGCGATGTCACGGGTCAGACCCGCAACGGCGCGCGTGAGCTCCGAGCGCCGCGCCGGCAGCGCCTCGGCGGCCGCCTGCGCATGCAAGCGCCGCGTATTCTCGTCGAGGCTCGCCAGGAGGTACGTGCGCGCGCCGAGTGCGCGGAACAGATCCAGGTAACGCGCGGCATCGTCGTCCGCGTAGCGCAAGGGCGCGACTTCCGGGTCGAGGCTGCGGTTGACCCCGATGATCAGCGCAAATACCGCGCTCGGTCGCGCGCCGTCCGCGGCTCCCGCCGGCAGCGCTGCGAGCAGCCAGGACAGGAACGCGAGGCAGGCGAGACAGCGGTTCATGGCGCGACCTCGAGCAGCCGGCGCACCGCCGTGGTGTTCGGTAGCTCGGCTTTGCCCGTCGTCGTCACGCGCGCCTCGATCTCGGCGACCGACAGCGGCTCGTTCGACGTCAGCGAGTAGAGCTCGAGCCGCGAGCCGTCGAAATCGTGGCGCACCGCCTCCGGCAATTCGTGCGGTCCGGCGCCGGCTCGCGCTGCGTACGGCCCCGGCTCGGGTGTGCCCTCCGACCATGCCGGATAGTACCAGTACACGTGGCGGTGCTCGTCCACGCCGAAAATCCAGAGGTACTTCTTTGCGCCCGGGTTCGAATACGCAAAGGCCAGCTCGTCGTCGCGCGAGATCCGACTCTGCGCCTGCACCGGCGCAGCATCCGAGTGCATCCGATACACGAGCAAGGACGGCGCGAGGGAGCTGGGGCCGCTCCGCGCGTAAAATTCAGGCTCGGGCGATTCGCTCGCAGGCCCGAGCACGAGCAGCGCCACGGCCGCGGTCGCTGCAGTTGCCATGACACCCGCCGTCCAGCGCGGCCAGCTGCGCCCGCTCTCGATGCGCAAGCCCAGTCCGCGCGCCAGCCGCTGCTTCGCGCCGCGTCCGCGAGTCAGGTGCTCGAACAGCAGATGCCGTTCGTAGCGGGCGCGGCACACCTCGCAGTCCGGCAGGTGCGCCCGCAGCTGTGTTTCCTCGCGCACGTCCGTGCGCCCGGCGAAGTGGCGATCGATCGACATCAACGCTCGTTCGTGGATCATGGCGAGTCACTCTGGAGTAGGAACTTGGCGAGCCTCTGGCGGATGCGGAGCTCGCGGTAGGCGAGCGTGGTGCGCTGGATACCCAGCGCCTGCGCCGCTTCACGTTGAGAAAGTTGCTGGACGAAGCACAGGTCGAACACGTCCGCCCACTCGGGCGGTAAGCTCTCGCGCCTGAAGCGCTCGATCAGCAGCCGCGCGTCCGCCGCTTCTTGCCAGCGCACCGTGAGCGCTTCGGGGGGACGCTCTTCGAGCTCGGTCTCGCGCGAGAACCGGCGCCGGTAGTCGATGGCTTGATTGCGCCCCACGGTAGCCAGCCAGGCTGCGAGTGAGCCGCCCTGGAACGAGCGCCGCAGCGCTTCTTGCGAGAGCAGCCTCGAAAACAGCTCGTGGATCACGGTCTCGCGATCGGCGCCGCCCAGGATGCCGCCAATTGCGGCCTCCACCGCATCGAAGTGGTCGCGGTAGCAGCGCTCGATCGCTTCGCGGTCGCCGCGGTGGAACGCTTCCAGACGCACGGCATCGGCCGGGCCGCTGCCCGTGTCGCCCTCTGCGCGCGCCCTTCGCGACAGCACCATTCGAAGCTTCAACGAACGGAGAGCGTCGATTGGACGAACGCGGGTAGCAATTGCGACTTCGATGGGCCCGCGGGCCGGTTTACGCGCTGCGCAGTCGGTGGAATCCCAAGAAATGCGAACTCGCCGCGCCGAATCCTGATGGCCCGCGGCGGGCCCGGCCTGACACTAGACAGAATGGCGCGCCGGGTTCCAAGGAAGCAGGCGTCGAGCCGTCAGTGCCTGTCGGCCACCGGCATGGTCGCGCTGGCGTTCGGCCTGACGCTGGCGCGCTCTGCTGCCGCCGACATCGTCTGGCAAGGCCGAGTCGTCGGAGCTTGGCCGGACGCTGCGCCACAGACACCCGCGGGGGTTGCCCGCGCCGTGGCCGAGACGCGCTTCTTCCCTCAGCCCAAGGGCACGATCCAGGCGCTGACGCTGCTCGTGAACTTCAGCGATGAAGCGGGCGCGTTCACGCGAGAAGAGATCGATGCCTGGCTGAACGAGCCGGGCTATTCGCGCTTCGAGTGTGAAGGCTCGGTGCGCGACTACTACAGCGACGTCTCGAACGGCGCGGTCGATCTCGTCAACACCGTGCACGCGTACTACCGCGCCGCGAAGCCGAAGAGCTACTACGAAGGCGGCAACGGCTACGAGCGCGCCGAAGAGCTGATGCGCGAGCTGATCGAGGGCGTGGACGCCGACATCGATTTTTCCGATTTCGACAACGATGGGGACGGCCGCACCGAGGCCATCAGCGTCGTGTACGCGGGCCCCGCCGTCGAGTGGGGACAAGGGCTCTGGCCGCACGCGGGCGGGCTGAACCAGCGTCGCGACGGCGTCACGCTCTCGCGTTACCAGATGACGAGCATGGGCACGCGGCTCTCGCTCTACACATTTGCCCATGAGACCGGGCACATGCTGTTCGGCTGGCCCGATCTGTATGGCTTTGGCGACTATTGCTTGATGGGCAACGCCACGGACGCGGCGAATCCGGCTGGCATCAACGACTTCTTTCGCGCCGATCAGGGCTGGATCCCGGCTGTGGAAGTCGATGCCAGCACCAGCGCGGGTTACACCGCGAGCCTCGGCGGCGCGGGCTATCTGTTCATCAATCCGAACAACGCAAAAGAGCTGTTCTTCTGGTCCAACATCCAGCCCGAGGGGCGCTGGAGTGTGCTCAAAGGCGGCGGGCTCTTGTTCTTGCACTACGACGGCACGATCCGCGGCAACAATCCGCCCGATCCGCTGCAGCTTGCCGTGGTGCAAGCGGACGGCAAGAAGGATCTCGACAAGACGATGTGGCCGTCGCCCGGCAGCGACAGCAACGACTACTTCCGTGGCGGGGCGCGCAGCGAGTTCTCGTCGTCCACCACGCCCAGCTCGAATTGGAACGACGGCAGCGCTTCCGATCTGCGCGTGCACTCGATCGGCGCGAGCGGCGCGGAGATGAGCTTCGCCGTCGGCACGGGTACGGCACCGCCGCCTGCCGTGGGCGGCGCGAGCAACGGCGGCGCAACCGCGAGCGCAGGAGGCGGAGGCAGGAGCAACCTCGGAGGCGCGTCGAGCGCGGGCGGCGGATCCGGCGGCAGCGCGGGCGGCGGATCCGGCGGCAGAGCCGCGCAAGCAGGTACGTCTTCGGCGGGCGCTAGCGGCGGCCAGGGTGGGAGCCTAATCGCGCCCGGTGGCAGCAGCGGAAGCGCAATCAGCGGTGGAACGGCGGGCGCAGGTGGCAGCCACAGCGCCGGCGGCAACGCGAGCAGCCCGACCGGCGGAGTGAGCAGCGGGGGTCCGACACTCGGTGCAGGCACGGCGGGCCTTGCGAGCGCGCCCACAGCGCGCGACTCGCACACTTCCGAGAGCGGTTGTACGACGACAGGCCGTGCCTCCGAGAACAGCGCGTGGTTCTCCCTCGCGGGGCTGGCGGCGGTGCTCGCGCTGTCAGCTCGCCGGTGCGCTCGCGTCCGCCGCTGATTCACGCGAGAGCGCCGAGGGGGTAGACTGGCTGCGCTTTGAATCGCGCTTTTAACGAAGGCGGCGCTGCTCCGGGCGTTCGCATCGTGCTCACGGCGAGCCAGAAGGGCGACCTGCTTTACGACGACGTATCCGTATGCGCTGGGTCGGGCTGCTAGTCTGCGCGCTCGCCTGTCAGGCGAGCAAGGGCGCCCATCCGCCGCCGCCGGCGCATTCGGAGATCGGCGCGACAGCGGCAAGCTCAGCGAGAGCGGCTCCGATGCCCGCTGCAACGGAATCTACACGAGCGACGGAGCCGGCTCCTCCGCCGAGCGCACCCTGGCCGCCGCCGGCGCCGGACGTGACGAGCGATTTCTGCAGCGAGGCCATGACGGCCCTCGACGAACAGACGTGTTACGT
>JALYWZ010000078.1 GCA_030852505.1 Myxococcota bacterium
GAGTCCCGGTCGTCGCGCCGGCCGTGGTCACTCCGCCAGTCGGAGCGCCGCCCGTGCCGGTGCTGCTAGCCCCGCCCGTCGTCGTCTCGAAGGCGTTCTGCTTTTCCGAGCCGCACGCCGGAAAACCAGCACAAGAAAGAATGAGCAAACTCAGACACTTCGACCACTTCATGACGATCGTCCTCTGCAGGAAGGTGCATGGGGGTGTCCCGGACACCCGCGGGCCCCGTGTATTCCCGCTGTCGCCAACTTTGATCACGCCAGCCGGAATAAGAGAGAAGGTGTCTCGGCCCCCGGCAGCGTGCTGAGTATGAGAGAAGAGTATCGATTTTGATTACGCGGCTCTCTCGCGCGACTCTTCTACCGCCCGAGCCACCCACCGTCGACGGCCAGCACGTGGCCAGTCACGTACTTCGCCGCATCCGAACACAGGAATACGGCGGCACCTGCGATGTCCGTCGGCTCTCCCCAGCGACCGGCGGGGATGCGCTCGAGGATTTGACGGCTGCGCGTCGGATCGGCGCGCAGGGCGGCGGTGTTGTTGGTGGCGATGTAGCCGGGGGCGATCGCGTTGACGGTGACGTGCTTGGACGCCCATTCGTTGGCGAGGGCCTTGGTGAGCTGCGCGAGGCCGCCCTTGGACGCGGCGTAGGCGGGAACGAAGATGCCGCCTTGAAACGAGAGCAAGGAAGCGACGTTGACGATGCGGCCTCCGCCGTGCTCGATCATCGCCTTTCCGATCGCGCGCGACAGCCGAAACGGCGCGCTCAGGTTGATTTCGAGCACGAGGTCCCAGTCCTCGTCGCTGAAGTCGACGGCTGGGGAGCGGCGAATCGTGCCGGCGTTGTTGACGAGCAAGTCGACGCGGCCGAACTCGGCGAGCGTCTTCTTCAAGAGCTCGTCTTGCTGTTCGCGTTCGGAGAGGTTTGCGCCGAGGGCGATGGAGCGCCGGCCGAGGGCGCGGACGCGCTCGCTGGTTTCCGCCGCGCCTTCACCCGAGGCGTGACACACGACATCCGCGCCCGCTTCGGCGAGGCCGAGCGCAATCGCCTGGCCGATCCCGGTGCTGGAACCGGTGACGAGCGCGACTTTACCGCTGAGATCGAACCAGGAAAGAGTCACCCGTGGAACCCCTTATTTCCTGCTGGCTTCGAGCCCCGAGCCCGATTGCTCGAACCCTGGTTGCACGTTGACGACGCCGAACTGACGATCTTCCACCTCTTTGTGCGCGGCCATCATCCAGATGAAATTGATGCTGTGACCGGGCGCGGCGACGTTCGGGTGGTAGCCGGCGGGCATGAGCACGGCGTCGCCGTCGCGCACGAGACTCACGAACTCGGGTTGCTCGGGCTGGGTGTAGACGAGCTGGATGCCGAAGCCGGGCGCGGGCATGTCGAAGTACACGTACAGCTCCTCGAGCAGCTGCGTGTGCTCGTGGGGCGGCCAGCTCGTCCAGTTACCGGGTTTGGAACGGGTGAAGCCGGCCAGGATGCGGCCGGCGTTGACGTTCTTGCCGATGATGATGTTGAGGTCGCGCGAGGTGCTGTCGCCACCGGCCGTGAACTTGAGCGCAGGGTCGGCCTTCACGTCCGAATAGCGCACCAACTGCAGCGGGTAGTCGCCCTCGACGTCGGCTGAAATCTCGACCAAATCGACCTGGGTCGTGGTCGAGACTTCGACCTTGGAATCGCGCGGAACGTAGATCGCGTCGTAGGTGTCGAGCTCGTGCGCGGCGCCATTGACCGAGACGCGGCAAGCGCCCTTCATACACATCAGCGCAGTCTCGCGCTGGCCAGTCTCGAAGGAAGCTTTGGAGAGCTCGACGTCGAGGCGAATGCGGCCGTAGCCCAGGTGCTCGAGCGTGCTGTTGTCGGGACTCACGGCCACGTGACGCCCGCGCTGCGACGCGGTCCCGGTGTAGATGAGTTGTTTCGGATCGAGAGCAGAAGTCATCGTGGCCATGGCGCGCGAGCTTAGTGGAGGGAGCGGCCGTGAGCTACGCGGCGAGAACGCAGAAAATAGGTCCGTTATGCGCTTCTTCTCTTTTCTGACTGACGGCTGAGGGGCGACGGCTGACAGCCGATTGCCCTCTGTGCATACTCCCGCCCCATGTCCATGCAGCGCGTCGTCCGACGCAGGTCGGGATTGCTCGTTTCCGTTTCGCTTCTCGGTGCGCTGGCTTGCGCTCCGCTGCCTCCCGAGGCGCCCTCTGCCGCGTCCACACCACCGGCTCAGGCACCGGCTGCCCCGAGCGCGTCTGCGACGGCCTCGATGCCTCCCGCGACTCCCGGTTCGAGCAGCACGGACTCGATCGCCGTGAAGGTGACGAACCCGCTCACGGTCGCGCGCTCGCGCGAGACGATCGCGCTCTCGGCGGCCGAACTCGCCAAGCTCGTGCCCGGGTTCGACCTGAAAAAAGCGCTGGTGGTCGACGATAAAGGAGCGCTGCTCGTTTCCCAGGTGACCGATCTGAACGCCGACGGTGAGCCCGACGAGCTCGTGTTTCAGCTCGACCTCGCGCCGAGCGAGTCGAAGTCGGTGCGCGTGCGCGTGGGCCCGCGCGGCTTGTTTCCGAAGGCCGAGTACAAGGTTTACGGGCGCTTCGTGCGCGAGCGCTTCGACGACTTCGTCTGGGAGAACGACAAGATCGCCAACCGCATTTACGGCCCTGCGCTGGAGAACGCCGAGAGAGAGCCGCTGACCTCGAGCGGCATCGACGTGTGGGTCAAGCGCGTGCCCGAGCTCGTGGTCAACGAGTGGTACATGACCGACGCCTATCACCAGGATCACGGTCAGGGCGCCGACTTCTACTCGGTGGGCACGACGCGCGGCTGTGGCGGTCTGGGCTTTTACGACAATGGCAAGCTCGCGGTGTCGAAGAATTTCGCGAACTCCCGAGTGCTCGCCGCGGGTCCGATCCGCCTGGTGTTCGAGCTCGAGTACGCACCCTGGATCGTCAATGGCGTACCCGTGTCCGAGAAACGCCGGGTCACGCTGGACGCGGGCTCGCGCTTCAACCGCTTCGAGAGCACCTTCACCCAGCCGGGGCGCAAGCTCTCGGTCGGGCTCGGGATCGCCAAGCACGCCGGGGCTCAGCGCTCGTTCGATACGGCATCGAGCTCGCTTCAGACCTTCGAGCCGCTGAACGGCGGCAAGGACGGCAACCTGGGCTGCTCGCTCGTGGTGTCGTCGTCGCTGCATCCCACGGAACAACAGACCGAGACGGATCACCTGCTGGTGGTGCCGCTGCCCGCGAACAACAGCGTCGTCTACTACGTCGGCTCGGCCTGGGACCGTGCCTCGCGAATCTCGGACGCGGCGTCGTGGACCAAGGAGACGCGCGAGCTTTCGGCTCGTCTACAGAACCCGGTGAAGGTCGAGCTCCAGGCGCTGCCGAGCGCGGCCAGCTGGTCGAAGCGCGCCGCCGAGCTCGAGCTCGCGGCGCCGGCTCCGAAGGACATCGCCGGCCTACCGCTGGTGTCGATGGACAGCCTGCTCCGCCTCTCGGCGCGCACGAAAGACCCGCGCTACCTCGAGGCCGTGAAGAAGCGCGTGGACGCGCTGATCGCGAATCATACCCTTGCGGGTTATTCCGCAGATGCCCAGGACGCCTCGGCGTTCGGCGTGGGCCGGCTGCTGCTCGCGCTCCAGGCGAGCGCGCCCGCGGCGGAGAAGGAGCGCTATGCCAAGGCGCTCGAGCCGCTGCGCGCCCAGCTCGAGGCGCAACCGAAGACCAAGAGCGGCGCGTACGCGCACTCGAAAGCCGCTGCGACCCAGCTCTGGCTCGAGGACTCGTACGCGGTCGCGCCATTCCTGGCTGAGCTCGCGACCGCGAACCGCGACGCGACCGGCTACGCCGAGGCCGTGCGCTACCTCGCCACGCTCGAGCGGCACCTGCGCAACCCTAAGACCGGCCTCCTCTCTCAGGGCTTCGACGAGAAACATCAGGAGAAATGGGCGAACCCAAAATCGGGCGTGTCGGCGGCGCCCTGGAGCGTGACGACGGGCCTCTATGCAGCCGCCGTGGTCGACACCCTCGAGCGTCTGCCCGCGAAACACCCGGGACGCGGTGATTTGCGGAACATTCTCGTGCGACTGGCCAAGGCGGTGTCGTCCGTTCAGGACGTGCAGACGGGCGCCTTCTGGCAGGTGCTCGACGCGCCGAAGCAGGGCAAGAACTACCTCGAAGCTTCGGGCTCCGCGTTGCTCGTGTACGCGCTCGCCAAGGGCGTGAACAACCACTGGCTGCCGGCCAAGGAGCTCGAGCCGGTCGTGAAGCGCGCGTACCGCGGCATCCTCGACAAGTTCGTCACGGTCGACGAGACGGGCGCCTTCAAGCTGGACAAGGTGAGCCGCATGGCCAGCCTCGGCAGCAGCCCGGACCGCGACGGCACGCTCGCGTCGTACGCAGCGCTCGAGACGAGCACGAACGATCCGAACGGCTTGGGTGCCTTCATCGCCGCGTCGCTCGAGCTCGAATCGCCCGAGCCGGTCGCGCCGCCTGCGCCGGCCAAGCTGGAAGCGCCGAAGCCCGAAGCAGCAAAGCAACCAAGCGTGGCGAAGCCGGACCTGCCAAAGGCCGAGCCCGCAAAGGCTCCCATCGCAGCCAAGGCCGAGCCCGCGAAACCCGAGCCCGCCAAGCTGCCGATCGTCGCGAAGCCGGAAATGCCGAAAAACGGGCCCATAAGCCCCGAAGCGCCGAAGCCTGCGGCCGCGAGCCCAGAGCCCGCAAAGCCCTCGCCCGTGCCGAGTGCTGCGGCTCCCAAGCCCCCGAGCCCTGCAGCGCCCGCGAAGTGAGACGCACCGCGGTAGAAGCGAGAGCGCGCTCGAGCGGCGCTCTCTCTCGCTTGTCGATTTTCCGATTGAACGCCGGCGGCCCCGACATTCAATCCCGCAAGCGTGATGGTTTCGTCTGCAGTCGCTCTCGAGGGGTTCGCTCCTTGCGCGGGTTGGTCAAGTACGCTAACTGGAGGCCGCCTTCGGGGCCTCGGTAGCCACGTTGCGGACCTGCAGGCGCTGATCGTTAGCTTCGCCGAAATTTTTCGTCCGCATTCCAAGGGGTCGCCGTCGCGGCTCTGCGCCGTCGGAGTGCGCGGCGCGAGTGGTTGCACCTAGCTCCCTCGACCGCCATCTTCCCGATCCGACTTTCATTAGAAGTGCTCAAGGAGTCTCGCTCAATGCGCCGCTATCTTCGAAACGGTTCGCTCCTCACCGCCTCCGGGCTCATCGCGTTCGCACTCGTTGGTGCGTGCGGTCACAGCGATGAGCACATTGCCGCGAGCAAGGGGCTGGGCCAGTCCGGGCCCCCGAGCAACACCGGCAACACCGGCAACGTGCCGTCGATCCCGGGCGGCGGAATGGGTGCAGGCGGCCAGACGGGCGGGGAGCCGACGAGCAACTGCCCGGACGTACCTCCCGTTGCGCTGACGGATACCGTGGTGCAAAGCGCGCCCGCGCCCGGGCCGCGCAACTCCTGCGGCTGCGGCAACATGCCGCCGGACCCGACGCGCCCCGGCTACACGGCCCCGCGCGATCCCGAGGTGACGAAGCTCCTCGGCACCATGTCGCTCAACGACAAGATCCTGCAGATGCAGAGCTTGCCGAACCCGCCCAACCGCACCTCGGCGGTGTATCGCGACATCGAGCGCAGCCCCGACACGGGACCGATCCCGGGCGTCGGCAACAAGTCCGTCCTCGGCTACCGCTACCGCGACGCCGGCCGCGGCGTGAACCTCGCCGCCGGTCAGGACAACCGCCAGTCCGACGGCAAGGACACGTCTACGGTGTTCCCGACGCAATCGGCGCGCGCTGCGTCTTGGGACGTCGACCTCGAGTTCCGCATCGGTGAAGCCATCGGCGAAGAGACGATGACTTCCAAGAACAACATGCTGCTCGCGCCCTGCATGAACATCATCCGCCACCCGTACTGGGGCCGGACGCAGGAGACGTACAGCGAGGACATGTTCCACACGGGCCGCATGGCCTCGGCGATGACCGCCGGCATCCAGCAGCGCGTGGTCGCGTGTCCCAAGCACTACGCGGCCAACAACGTCGAGAACAACCGCGCCAACCAGAACGCAGTGATGACCGAGCAGACCCTGCGCGAGGTCTACGTCAAACACTTCGAGATGGTCGTCAAGGAGGGCGGTGCGGGTTGCATCATGGCCTCCTACAACCTGATCAACGGCACCAAGGCCACGCAGAACCAGCATCTGCTCAGGGACCTGCTGAAGCTGCCGTCGGCGCAGAACGGCATGGGATACCGCGGCGTCGTGCTCACCGACTGGTGGGCGATGCCGGGCGACCAGAACCTGCCGGATATCCAGAAAGCGCAGACGCAGGCTCAAGAAGCGGTGCGCGCTGGTCTCGACATCGAGGTGCCGTGGAACCTGCACTTCAACCAGCTCGGCCCGCTCGTCGAGTCGGGCCGGCTCACCGAGGCGGACATCAACGACTCGGCCGGCCGCGTGCTCGAGCAGAAGGCGCGTTTCAAGAGCCTCTACAAGGAAGACAACCGCTGGGGCATCGGTGATTCCGTCACCGCGCTCGGCCCCGGCGGTTCGATCATCAACAATCAAACGCACCTCGACCTGGCACAGGAAGCCGCGGAGAAGTCGGCTGTCCTGCTGACGAACGGCGTGGGCGACGGTACGCCGCCGGTGTTGCCGATCACCACGCAGACCAACATTGCAGTCATCGGGCTAGAGGTGGACGTCAAGGTGACTGCTTCCACGCAGCCTCCGCCCAGCGGCACCCGGCTGCGTCACGCCTACGACGTGAACCTCGGAGATCGCGGCAGCAGCCGCGTCAACAACGACCCGGCTCAATCGATCGGGCCTTGCGATGGCTTCACGGCGGCCGCGGCGGCGAAGGGCAAGACGGTGGTTTGTGGCAGCAGCGTCGCTGAGGCCGCCAACGCGGACTTCGTGGTCGTGATGGTGGGTCTCACCGCCGGCGACGAAGCGGAAGAGTACGCCCTCACCTCGCGCGGCGATCGCAAGAGTCTGGACTTGCCCAACAACCAGGCCCAGTTCGTGAAGGATGCCTTGGCGCTCGGTAAGCCGACCGCAATCATCATGCAGTCGGGCAGCATCGTGAATGTGCCCTGGACCAAGGACCCGGAAGTAACCAACAAGAACCAGGCCACGGTCTGGGCCGGTTACGCGGGTCAGCGCCAGGGGGCTGCCTTCGCCAGGCTCTTGTTCGGCGACGTCAACTTCAGCGGCAAGATGCCGATGGCCTGGCCGGAGCAGTCCGATCTGCCGGCGTTTACCACCGCGCAGAACGAGACCGAGATGGGCTACTTCTTCGGTTATCGGCTCTACGACAACTTCAAGGCGCAGGGCTTCCCGATCAACCTCGTGTTTCCGTTCGGTCACGGCCTCAGCTACTCGAAGTTCGACTACCTCGGCATCGACGTGCCGTGCGGGGACGCGACCAAGGACAGCGTGATCGAGGTCAAGGCCACCGTCGGCAACAGCAGCGCCCGCGACGGCGAAGAGATTGTGATGCTGTTCGTGAAGGGTCCGCCCAAGGGCGCGAACATCAAGGGCGAGCGCGCCGTGAAGGAGCTGAAGGGCTTCCGCAAGGTTCCGCTCAAGGCCGGCGAGATCAAGACCGTCGGCATCCCCCTCAAGATCGAGGATCTGCGCCACTGGGAGCCGGTCGAAAACAAGGTCGGCGAGCTTCGCGGCCAGTGGGTCGTCGATCCGGGCGACTACACCCTGATGGTCGGTCCGAGCGCGGATGAAGCGGAGCTCACGCTCACCCAGACGCTCACGGTCAAGCCCTGAAACCTTAGAGCAGGGCCGAAAAAAGAAGACGTCTTTCCTTTCCTGGAATAGAAGGCGAACACCATGAGATCGCGATCGAACCTCACGGCGTCGGGCACGAGTCTGTGCGTGCTGCTCGCAACGCTGACGGCCAGCGCCACCGCGCTGGCTCAAGACCCCGCAGCTCCGGCGCCCGCTGCCGATGCCCCGGCAGCCGCGCCTGCCCCGACCAACGACGAGGCCGAGGAACCGGGCTTCGAGGAGAAGACGGAAGAGCCTGCTGCGGCGTCCGCTTCCGTAGCTGCTTCCGCCTCGACCGACGACTCGAAGGTGGTCGCTGCGGCCACCACCGAACCGCCTCCGCCCGGTGACGAAGCGGAAAAGCCGCAAGCGGATCCCGGCACGGTGGTCGCGGTCAAGATCCTTCCGGCGTCGGGTTACCCCGAGCCGCACGTGCGCGGCATCCCGGGCGGTTCGTTGTCACTGACCATTCCTGGTTACCAGTGGCCTTACTTGCCGGAGCCCGGAGTGCACCTCGCGCTGTCCGGGTCGGGCTGGGTCGACACGAGCTACGCGAAGCTCGAGTCGACCACGTCCGACACCGATCCGAACCAGACGCGCTGGCTGAACCAGAGCCGCTTCGTGCTGCGCGCCACGCCGGCGTACACGACCGACGACGGCTGGTTCGTGCAGGGCAACGTCGAGCTCGTCGCAAACGGCGACCAGATCTTGCCGAACAGCAACAACATGGGCGCGGTCGACGATCTGTACGTGCGCGCCGGTAAGTGGAAGCTGTTCGACATCACCGTCGGACGCTTCCAGGGCTGGGAGCTCTACCACTACGGTATGGGTCTGGATCAGAACACGTTCGAGCGCCTCGGCGCCGAGCGCGGCCAGGTCAAGCCTCCGCAGATCTACGGCGTGGACTTCTTCTGGGATCGACCGAACGAGGGCGGCGGAAACTACGCCGCGCACATCTATCCGACCGACTTCTTTCACGTCGAGCTGCTGGGACAGATCGGCGCGCGCTCGGGGTCGAACGTCAAGGGCGGGCGCGCGACGGGCATCCTCGACCTGGGCTTCGTCAAGGTGAAGGCCGCCGCCGAAAAGGGCAAGAGCACCGGCCAAGAGGAGGACGATCAGTTCGAGACGGCCTGGAACGGCTTCGGCGGTGCGATTCAGGGCGTGTTCGCCCCCTATGTCGAAGGTGGCTTCAACATCGCTCGCGGATTCATCGACAGCACCAACGACAAGGGCTTGCCCGACCTGCAAGGAAGCACCACGGCCACGAGCTTTGGCGGCTTTCTCAATGGCCGGCCGCAGCTCGGTTCGCTCGTGATCGGCCTCGGCGCGAATCGCACTCTTCGCAAGTCGCTCGATCGCAACCTGAACGCGGGCCCGAACTACGGCCTCGCCAACGAGCACACGCACACCCAGATGTTCGCGGCCGTGCAGTACTCGTTCTGGGATCGCTTGTTCCTGAAGCTCGTGGCGGCTCGCGCCAAGTACGACTTCGACGACAACATCCAGGATCCGCCGCATCCGTTCACGAACGAGATGGCCAGCTACCGCTTCCGCGTTCAGTACAACTTCTGAAACCGGAGCCCCGCTCTGCGGACAGCTGAAACGACTGAAACCGCCGGCCACGCCAACGTGGTTCGGCGGTTTCGTCGTTTTGTCGTCACCTGGAGCCCGTGGGGGTCGGGAGAAAGTCCCCCTGCCAGACGATTTCTTTTTGCAGGGGCGCTTCGGTCAGATCGGGACGCGTCCATTCCACCATTTGGACGAGCTGGATATGTCGGACCCAACGCGACTCTGGATGGTGCGCGTTCCAGCGCCGAACGAACATGGTCGCATAGGGCCTGCGGTGCTTCCGCCCGCCTCGCGAGAACAGATTGCTGGTGTACTTGCTCCAGCGAGTGTTCTTGTAGAGGTCTGCGACGTGTGCGGGCTTGCTGTAGTCCACGGGTTGCCCGTCGCGAAACAGATCGACCTGTGAGCCATCTCGGAGTGTCGCGACGACCATCAACCATCCGTCCTTGCTGGGAGGGTGGGGAGAAAACAAGTCCCAGGCCTGGGTGAGGCGCAGGGCGTTCATCACTCGGATGGCGTTCTTGTTGCTGATGAAGCGAGGAAAACCAGCACTGACCTTGCTGCCGATGGTCTGCACGTTCCAGAGCACCACGACCGTCAGCGCGCCCGCGACGATGAACTTGTCGAAGGAGTCGCCCCACGAGGGACGTGAGTGACGGTTTGGTCTTCGCTTCGGAAATACGCGGCTCATGCGAGCGAGCAGCGCCTCGCCCCTCGAGGCGATGCTACCCAACGCGCCCGAACGCTCGGGTAGGCTCGCCAGCCACGACCACCAGGATGGCGGCAGGAAAAGCGTCCACACAGCCATCATCGTGTACGGGAAAGAGCTCAGCTCCAGTGTCACGTAGAGTCCCGCATGCAGCGTGTAGAACGTGGCGATGGCCAAAAGCCGCAACCGCGCGTTGTAGAGCGGTAAGAGCAGCACGAACGGCAGCACGTTCTCGATCCACCAGGTGGAGATGCTGATTGCCTTGAGGATCAGCGGGAAGTCGAGCAACGCCTTGCCGAAGCGCGTCGCGAAGAGATCCAGGCGCAGAGCCAGAATCGTGGCCGTGCCCTCGTGAACCCAGGTTTCGTAGTCTTTCGAAAAGCCTGCGCCGATGTAGATGAACAGGACCTGCAAGAGGATCGCTGCCGATGCGACGCGCACGATCGGGGCCCCGGGGGTAGCGTCGCGGCCTGCGCGTCGGTCGAAGGAAAATCGACAGCCGAGCGGCAAAAAGAATCCCCAGAAGAGCATCATGCGCCGCACACTGTCCGACGCAGTCCCGAACATGGGGTGTCGGTTGTGCAAGGACGTCAGGAGTATCCACAGCAGTGGAGTTGCCCAGCGCGTCCGATACCCGACGGTGAAGGCAACGATGGCGCCGGCAGTCAGGGCATACAACGACGCTTCGAACGCGAAGGAGCCGCCCAACAGATGCAGCGACCACCGCTCCACGGGCGAATAGAGCTCGTGATGCAGAGCGCGCGGGAGTGAGCCAACATCGGTGCTGACCTCCTCCAAGATGGCGACTTGCTCCGTCAGATAGCCGGCGAGTGCCAGGCCGAAGCAGATCCGAAACAGCCCCAAGCTGCGTGGATCGATCGCGAACACGGTGTCCAGCCATTGCCTGATACGCCCA
>JALYWZ010000512.1 GCA_030852505.1 Myxococcota bacterium
GGCGTGTAGTCCTTCCCGCCCACGCGCACCTTGCCGGAGGATGTCGGACGCTGACCGGCGAGCACCTCGACCAGCTCGTCCTGGCCGTTGCCGGAGACGCCCGCGATGCCGACGATTTCTCCGGCGGCCACGCTCAGGCTCACCTCTTCCAGCACCTTCAAGCCGAGGTCGTCGTTGGCAGAGAGCCTGTCGAGCTCGAAGAGCTTCGCGGCGCCCTGGGTCTGCCTGCGCTCGAGCGAGGCCCGCGGGACCTCGGCGCCGACCATCATCTCGGCCATGGCTTCGGGCGTCAGATCGCGGGTTTTGCCCGTGCCTGCGAGCTTGCCGCGGCGGAGCACCGTGACCTCGTCGGAGTAAGCCACGACCTCGCGGAACTTGTGGGTGATCATCGCGACGCTGACGCGGCCCTGATAGGCCATCTCGCGCAACATGCCGAGCACCTCGTCGGCCTCTTGCGGTGTGAGCACGCTGGTCGGCTCGTCCAGGATCACGATCCGACTGCCGACGTAGAGTTGCTTCAGGATCTCGAGCTTCTGCTTTTCTCCAGCGGCGAGCTTGCGCACCAGCCGCTCGGGAGAGATGCGGAAGGGCATCTCGTCCATGAACTCCTCGAGCTCCCGCTTCTCCTTCTTCCAGTCGATGATGCGCGGCACGTCGGCGCGCGAGAGCACCAGGTTTTCGGCCACGGTCATGTTCTCGACCAGCGTGAAGTGCTGGTAGACCATGCCGATGCCGTGGCGCTGCGCCTCCTTCGGGCTCTTCACGGTAATCGGCTGGCCACCGACGAGGATCTTGCCTCCGTCGGCCTGGTAGAAGCCCATGATGCACTTCACGAGCGTGCTCTTGCCGGCGCCATTTTCGCCGAGCAGGGCGTGGAAGGAGCCGGGGGTCAGCTTGAAATCGACGGAGTCGAGCGCCGCGAGCCCGCCGAAGCGCTTGCTGACGCCGACGGCCTCGAGTGGCAGTGGAGGCTGCCGTGCCCGCACGTGAGACGTGTCGAGCGTGCTCTCGAGACGAACGACCTCCGCCGCGGCCGTCACGACAGCGCCTCGAGCAGGGCGCGCGAGGTGCTGTGCGCGCCGAACACGCCGCTCTGCATGGTGATCATCTTGAGCGCCGCGTCGTGGTTGCCGGCGTCCGTCGCGGCGCAACAATCGCCCACGAGCAGGCACTCGTAGCCGCGGTCGTTGGCCTCGCGCATCGTGGTGTGGACGCACACGTCGGTGGTGATACCGGTCAGCACGATGTTGCGGATCCCGCGCTGCCTCAGGATCAAATCGAGGTCCGTGGCGCAGAACGAGCCCTTGCCCGGCTTGTCGATGATCGGCTCGCCGGGCAGCGGCGCGAGCTCCGGGATGATTTCCCATCCGGGCTCACCGCGGACCAGGACGCGGCCGCACGGCCCCGGATCGCCGATGCCGGTCAGGCCGGAGCTGCCGTCGGGGCGGCGTCGCGAACGCCAGCGCTTGTTGGCGGGCAAGTCCGACAGATCCGGGCGGTGGCCTTCGCGAGTATGGATGACGTGGTACCCGCCCTGGCGAAACCTCGCGAGGAGCTTTTGAATCGGCTCGATGCAAGCGCGGGAATTGGTGAGATCGTAGCCCTGCAGATCGATGTAGCCGCCCTTGCCGCAGAAATCGGTCTGCATGTCGATCACGATCAACGTCGTGTTTTCGGCCCGCAGATCGCCGTCGTAGGGCCAGGGGTAAGGGTTTGCCGGGACGAAGGTCATGAGTGTGCTCCGAGTCTCCGAGTCGCCGTGAGCTCTGCGGGCATGTCGGCCGAGGCCTCGGTGGCCGAGCTCGACAGCACCATGATCAAGAGCGTGAGCGCGTAGGGGGCCGCGTTGAACAGGTAATAGCCCGACGTCACGCCGACCGACTGCAGCGCGGGCCCGAGCGCGCTCGCGCCGCCGAACAAGAGAGAAGCGTACAGGCAGCGCATCGGCTCCCAGCGCGCGAAGATCACGAGCGCGACGGCCATCAGGCCCTGACCGCTCGACAGCCCCTCGTTCCAACTGCCCGGATAGAACAGCGACAGGAACGAGCCGCCGATGCCGGCCAGCGCGCCGCCGGCGACGGTCGCGAGCAGCCGCACCTTCAGCACGTCGTAGCCCATGGCCCGGGCGGCCTCCGAGCCCTCGCCGACCACGCGCAGCACCATGCCCGAGCGCGTATTGGCGAGCGCCCAGCGCAACGCCGGGGCGAGCGCGAGACCGACCAGGAACAGCACATTCACCTCGAGCGCCGAGCGCACCTGCGGCGAGTCGCTCAAGAACCCGAACGGGATCGACGGCAAGCGCGGCGCGCTCGGCTGGATCAGCGGTTTTCCGAGGAAAAACGCCAGCCCGATGCCGAACAGCATCATCGCGATCCCGACCGCGATGTCGTTCACGCGCGGGCGCCCGCACAGGTAACCGTGGAGCGCACCGAGCAACGCTCCAATCGCCGAGGCCGCGATTACGCCGAGCCACGCCGAGCCCGTCAAGTACGACACGCCGTAGCCGCTCATCGCGCCCATGACCAGCGTGCCCTCGAGCCCGAGGTTCACGCGGCCCGACTTCTCGGTGATGCACTCACCGAGGCTCACGAACAGAAAGGGCGTGCTGATGCGGATCGCGCCGCCGAGCACCGCCAGCGGCACGCCCCAGATCCCGATCGAGCTCGCGTCGACGCCTTCCATGAATCGACTCCTTCAGCTCCCGCGCAGCGCGCGCGGCACGAGCCGGATACGGCCCTGGTAGGTCTCGCTGGCGAGTAGCACCACGAACAGCATGCCCTGGAGCACCGCCACGGCCGCGTCGGGCAAGCCGAACGCGCGCTGCAGCAAGCCGCCGCTCGCGCCGATCCCGCCGAGCAACAGCGACACCGGCATGATCGCCAGCGGGTTTTGCCGGGCCAGGAACGCCACCAGAATGCCGGCGTAGCCGTAGCCCGCGACCAGAGAGGCGTTGGCACGGCCGTGCACGGCAGCGACCTCGACCATGCCTGCGAGCCCCGCCGCTGCGCCGGCCAGGCAACAGCTAATGATCACGAGCTTCTTCACGCCGAGGCCGCTGAGGCGCGCCGCGCGCACGTTGCCGCCTACGATGCGGCCGCCGAACCCGAAGGTCGTGCGGTCCATCAACACGTAGCAGAGCACGCAGGCCACGATGCCGAACACCAGACCGAGGTGCACGTCGAGCCCCGGCGTGTTGGCGAGCAGATTGTGGTCGCCGATGTGGACCGTCGACGGCTTGTTGAGGCTGGTCGGATCCTTCAGCGGGCCTTCGACCAGGTGATTGAGCAGCGCGATCGCGATGTACGACAGGAGCAAGCTGCTGATGGTCTCGTTCACGCCGCGCAGCACGCGCAACGCTCCGGCGGCGCCAATCCACAGAGCTCCCGCCAGCATGCCGCCCGTGGCCATGGCCAGAGTCACGACCGGCGGCGGCGCGCCGCCCAGAGCGGGACCTATCGCCGCCGCGGCCACGCCGCCGATCACCAGCGCGCCTTCGCCGCCGATCACCATCAGCCCGAGCCGCGCCGGCAGCGCGGTGCACAGACCCGTCAACATCAGCGGCGCGGCGCGCAGCAGCGTATTTTGGAACGAGAACCAGGTTCCGAACGCGCCGCGGTACATCTCCGCGTACACGTCGAGCGGCGAATTCCCAGTGAACGCGACGAACACGCCGAACAGCGCGAACGACACGAGCAGCGCCGCGACCGGCACCGCCAGGCTCTCGAAGAGCTCGAGGACACGGGCGAGCGCGAGCTTCGAGACCGACTCGGGCTGCTCGGTCTCTCTGCTGGCGAGGCTCGCTGTCGCGTTCATCGCTGCCTACTTCACGGAGCCTTTGACGCCCTCGACCAGGTACGCCATTTTCTCGAGCTCGATGTCGCGCTGACCGCGCTCGGTCCCGGCGGGGATCACCTCTTTGCCCGCGTTGTCCTGGATCGGGCCCTTGAAGATCACGAGAGTGCCGGCGGTGAGCGCCGCCTTGGCTTCGTCCGCCTTCTTCTTGGCCTCCTCCGACACGGCGGGACCGTACGCCGACATCTTGATGTAGCCCTCTTTGAAGCCGCCGCGCACCAGGTGCTCGATCGGCTTCTTGCTCTGCACCGTGTCGATGTAGCCCTTGTACACGGCCTCCCAGTTCCACTCGGCGCCCGTCAGGTAACCCTTCGGCGCGAGCTTGGCCTGGCTCGCGTGGTAGCCGGTAGTGAAGGCATTCCGGCGCTCCGCCGTCTCCATCAGCACCTTCGGCGAATCGACGTGGCCGGTGATCACGTCGGCGCCCTGGTCGATCAGGCTATTGGCGGCTTCGGCCTCCTTGACCGGCAGCGACCAATCACCCGTGAAAATCACGCTCAGCGTGACCTTGGGGTTTACCGACTTCGCGCCCAGCGTGTAGGCGTTGATGTTGCGAAGCACCTGGGGGATGGGCTTCGCTGCCACGAACCCGAGCTTGTTGGTCTTGGTGGTGAGCCCCGCGACGATGCCCGAGACGTACTCGGCCTCGTCGATGTAGCCGAAGTAGCTGCCGACGTTCTTCGGATGCTTGCCTTCGGTGTAGA
>JALYWZ010000513.1 GCA_030852505.1 Myxococcota bacterium
GAGTTGGAGGAACTGCGGCGGGCGGTGGAGGGAAGGGCGGCGGCGGCGCGGGTGGCTCGGTTGGCGGAGCTGCGGGTGGCGGAAGTGGCGGAGGTTCGGCGGTGATGTTCGGCGCTGTCGCGGATTTGCTCGGGAAGCGCTGTGGGACCGCCGGCTGTCATGACGGGGATCCCATGCACACCAACTTGACGAAGGATGGGTTACACGCGCGGTTGATGACGACTCCCCCGAAGAGTTTGGGGAACTGCCCTACCCAGACGCTCGTGGTTCCGAATATGCCAGAGAAGAGCCTGTTGCTGATCAAGGTAGCGCCGGAGAGCGGTCCTCGGAACGGTTGTGGCTCCCGAATGCCGCTCAATTGCAATGGCGGACAATGTTTGTCCGATGCCGACGTCGCGTCGATCCGGAATTGGATCCTCGCTGGCGCTCCGCAATAGTCCCGATGCACGCGATCGCGCGCCTCACGGCAGGCGCGCGATGAAAGCACGGTAGCTACCGTCCGAGGTCAAGACGGTTCCAACGACCGTCTTGCCATCATTCGCGATGTCGCGGAGCCGGGCAATGTGGTCCCACGAGTACCCCGACAGGTCGATGCCTTGTTCCTCGAGCAGGGCATCAAACCAGCGCATCCCATCCTCCTTCGTCCAGATGAGCGGGAGCTGAGCGAGGTTAAAGTCCGAGGCCATTCCGACGATCGCGTTGCCGGTGCGGCTGAGCGCTTCCACGGTAATCCACGTGCCCTGAAGCCGCTGTACCGCGGGGGTTCCGAGATCACGAATAGTCCCGTCTTCCCACACGACGGCCAATATTTGCGTCGTGAAGATGCATGTCCCCTGGATGATTTGTCCGTCCGCGCTAATTCCCTCGGGTGCGCAGGATTCTGCTCCGCTCATCGTGGAAAGCACCTCAAGTTCCCCATTCGTCCAACGAAAGCCCATCCGAGTACCTGAGCGCAGGAGCGAGCCGACGATCACGCGGCCGTCCGAACTGGCGGCAGTGGCCCAAGCTTGATCGGCATCGACGTCCAAGACTGTCGCCGAACCGCCGGTCCACGCGACGGCTTTCGAGGACGATCCAAGGTAGCCGACCGCGACTGACCCCTCGGGCGAACAACCGTAGAGGGCCGTTCTCTCGCCGCCGGCTGTCAGCAGCGTCGGCCCGCCATCATCCCATCTTGCTGAAAGGGCCGCCCCGCCTGCATAGAGGTAACCAAATCGGATAGTGCCGTCATGGTTGACATACGAAAGCCACGAGTCGGTGTACGCGGCACCCGGCTCGACGATTTCGAGGGTGCCCCCGGTCCAGGAGAAACCGACGGAACGCTCAAAGCTCGGCCTGGTGTAGATCCCCCCGACCACAACGCGACCGTCTCCGCTGATCGCCATCGCTTCGGCCTCGAAACTCGGCTGAATAATCTCGAACCTCGGAAGCTCACACTCGTCCCCCGTAAATCGCCCATCACACACACACGAATACGCGCCCACGCCGTCGTCACAGCGCCCGCCGTTCTGGCAGGGGTTCGGCGTGCAGTCGTCGATGTTCTTGTCGCAGAGGTCGCCGCTGTAGCCCGCGTCGCAGGCGCATTCGAAGCTTGCTCCGAGTGGCGCGCAGGTTCCGTGCGCGCACGGTGAGGGCGTGCAAGCGTCGGCCTCGACTCCTGGCTCGCCACCCGCGGGAGTAGAGGGCTCTCCGCCGCTGCCTCCGCCACCCATCGCGGGTTCTGCGGCGTCTCCACCCGAGCCCGCTTCAGCCACCGCGCCGTCCGTCGCGTCGTCTTTCCCACCCTCTCCGAAACCAACCGAGCCCGCGCGCCCGCCCGTGGCCCGCGGCAGGAGGCCCAGGTTTCCGCCGATGCCCGCTGCTTCGACGGGCGCCGGGGAGCCACCGCAGGTTCGCTTCTCTTCGCAGGAGCTCTCGATGCAGCCCTGTGCGGTTACGATCGCGAGCACCGCGCACGAAAAACCAATGCTGATCCGCTGATCCATCGATGCATCCCTCACTTGCAGCCCTTCGAACCGGCCCCTCGGACGGTTGCCGAGAAAAGTCGCCGCCGCTTCTGGCCGCGCGACATTCCGCGATCTCGCGGATGCGGGCAAGCGTCGATGCGGCGTTTCTGCGCGGGAGCTTTACAAGGTGGGCTCCCGGTTGCATCGATAGGGGGCTCGTGACCGAACTCGCCCAGCTCTCGCGCACCGCGTACCAGGCCCAACAAATCGCGCTGCGCCTGTCGATGGCGGCGGCGCACGCCGGGCTGCGGCTGGTCATGGGGCGAAAGCGCATCCCGTCCGCGGCAGATCTTCTAGCGCTGCGGCGGAGGCTGGAGGAGCTTCACGCGCGGGATCTGGAGCACGTCGAACGCGGCGACTACCCGCGCGAGCTGCTCTTTCAATTGCCCTTGCGCGAGTACGCCTCGCACGTCCCGAAGCTGAGCGCTGAGGTGCTGCGCATGCTGCAACGCGCGAAGCGCGGCAAGGTCCGCGATTTCCCGCCGCAGATCGACCTGTCGCGTTACCCGGAGTACTTCCGCCGCAATTTCCACTGGCAGTCGGACGGCTACCTGAGCCGGCGCTCGGCCGAGCTCTACGACTTCGGCGTCGAGTTCCTGTTTCTCGGAACCGGCGACGTGATGCGGCGCCAGGTGATCCCGCCGATCTCGCAATTTCTGCGCGAGTCACCGGGCGAGAAGCGGATCCTCGACGTCGCGTGCGGCACGGGTCGCATGCTGCACCAACTCGCGCGGGCGCATCCCGACCACCGCTACACCGGCGTCGACCTGAGCCCGTTCTACGTGGACCGCGCGCGTGAGCTGTTGAGCGGGCGGGGTGTGTCGCTGCTGGTCGACAACGCCGAGGCGCTGCCGCTCAAGGAGGCGAGCTTCGACGTCGCGCTCAGCGTGTTCTTGTTCCACGAGCTGCCGCGGCGGGCGCGCAAGAACGTGCTGCGCGAAATGCGCCGCGTGCTCGATCCTTCGGGGTTGGTGGTGATCGAAGACGCGGCCCAGTTGACCGACGCGCCCGAGCTCCGGGTGTTTCTCGAGAACTTCTCGCTCGAGATGAACGAGCCATTTTTCTCGGGCTATCTCCAGGAACCGCTCGAGACCGACCTCGAGGAAGCAGGCTTCCGCGTCGAGTCGGTCGAACCCGCGTTCTTGTCGAAGGTCGTCGTCGCGCGGCCGGTCTGAAGTTCAGCGGTGACTCAAACGAGCTCGACTACGGGTGCCGTACCGAGCTTTCTGGCGCGCCGGGCAAGTGCTTTGTCGAACGTATAGAAGCCGTCGATGGCGTCGGCGGAGCCTGCAACGTGTAGCGCGTCGGCAAAATCCATCCCGTCCGAGAACCACGTGAGAGCGCGCGCAACACCCGCTGCGTCCTCCACCGTGACGGACGGAACGGACAAGAGTCGCTCGAAGGCTTGATGAATCGCGGGTCGGGGAAGCTCGTAGGCGACGCGGAGCACCCACTCGACTTCGAGCAGAACGGTCCGCGACACGAAAATGTTTTGCTCTGCGAACAAACGGGCAGCGCTGCGGCTCTGGACTGGGTCGTCGTTGGTCAGCAACCGGACGAGCACATTCGTGTCGACGGCGATCACCTTCTCCTCTTCGCCTCGCGCTCCACGGCCGCGCTCATCTCAGCCAGGGAACGCGTACGGCCCCGGTACCCGGTGCACCCCAGCAGGCTCTCGACCGCTCGAGCCCGCCCGAGCGATTTAGGGCGCAAGATCGCGCCGTCCGGGGTCGCTTCCACCTCGAGCTCGAGCCCGGGGCGCCAACCGCTCGCATCGCGGATGGCCTTGGGGATCACGACTTGGCCCTTGGCGGATAGGCGCGTGGACGATTTGATGCCGCGCTTCATCTTACGTCTTACCGGTAGTCTTACTTCCAGCGCTCGTCAACGCCAGGGCCTTGAGCTGGCAAGCCGCGAGCCTGGGGCTCGGAGAAGACGAGCTCAGCGCACGGTGACTACGGGCACCGACGAGAAGCGCACCAGCTTTTCGGCGACGCTGCCGAGCAGCAGGTGCTTCAAGCCGGTGTGACCGCGCGTGCCGAGCACGACCAGGTCATGGGCGCCGCGTTCGAGCTCGGCGACCAGCGCGGCGGCGGGCTCTCCCGAGAGCAGCCGGTGAGCGGGGAGCTCACCGCTCGCCGACTTGTGCTTCTCGAGGAACTGCAGCATCTCGTTTTCGGAGTTTTCTCGGACCAGCTCGCCGAGCGACCGGCGCTTGCCTCCACTCTCGATGTTCACGTCGTTGGGCACGAACGAGGGTCGATCCCAGACGTGCACGACGTCGACCTGGGCGCCGAGCGGTTCGGCCAGGAATTGCGCGTAGTCGAGCGCGCGCCCGGAGGCCTCCGAGTAGTCGACGGGGACCAGGATGCAGCGGATCTGCAGGGGGTGCTTCATCGGAGACCTGTTTTAGCGCGGTCGGGGGCGGTGAGGAATCAATGCGGTTCGCGCACGGTGATGACGGGGCAAGCCGCGGTGCGGACCACGCCCTCGGCGACGCTGCCGGCGAGGGACCGGGGGCGCCCGGTGCGCCCATGGGTGC
>JALYWZ010000514.1 GCA_030852505.1 Myxococcota bacterium
GCTCGTGCTCGTGCGGCGTCGCGCCGAACCAAGTGTCGACGCGCGCCGCGGCGCGGTCGTAGGCCTCGATCAGGGCCTGCCGCGCCCGCGGCAGCGAGCGTTCGTCGCGCAGAGCTTTGGTGACGCCGAACGTGAGCGCGAACACCACGAACGCCATCAGCAACAAGCCGCCGATGCGCGTGACCCTCGCCATCAGAGACTCTCGATACTTCACGGCGGCGGGGGTCTTCTCGACCGGGGTCTTTTCGGTGGGGGTCTTCTCGGCGGGCAGCGTCGAAAAATCGGAGGGAACCTTGGGCGCTCGCGGTGGCCGCGCCGGCACGCTCTCGACGACCTCGAAGGGCCGCCTCGGCTCGGGTTCGCGGCGCTGTGCGTTCGCTACCTCGGCAGCGTCGAGCACGCGCGTCGGGCTCCCGGGAGTCGCCTCCAGGGGCTCTGGGAAAACTTCCTGCGCTTTCAAGAGAGCCCTCACCCGATCGGGTGCCATGCGCGTCGTCGGATCGTCCGGTTCGGGCGTCGGCACGGGCGCGTGGCGACGCTTGGGCGGTCTGGCAACGATGTCGGTACGTATCGCATGACGTTCACCCCACTCGTCTGGCTGCTCTGACTCGGATCTTTCGAGAACGTTGCTTGCTATTGCGCGTTTGGTTGGAGTACGTGACACGAAGCACCAGGTTCTCGACGCCTGCCGATTGCAGCGACGACTAACAACCAATGAGTGGGCGCGGTCGCGCTTCCGGTTCCCGGAAATTCGATCGAAACACGCACTCGAAGTCGGGCGCTTTGTACGCCGAGAGCGCAGCTCGGGCGCGCTTGTAGGGCCCTGTCTCAGCCCTTGCTGCCGTGCTGCTTGCGCTGGAGTTGCTGACGCGCGGCCTGCACGATCGCGCCGCTGACGTTCTTGCTCTTCGTCAGATTGCGCACGTCGTTGTCGCGCAAATGGGGGAGCAACCGCGCGGCGAACGTCAGCGGAGTGCGCGGGTTCGAAACCAGGTTGAGCTTCACCTGGTAGTGGCGCACGAACTCGCGATTTTGCGCGATGATGCGCAGCACGTCCTCCGACACGGCCCGGCTGGCGCTGATCTGGATCGCCTCGCCGTCGCGCATGTTCGGGCTCTTCACGGCGGCCTGAGCCACCAGGCGGTTCGCGTCGCGCACGAGCAACAGCCGCTCGACGGCGTTGCCCAGGATCGCCCTGCGGATCTTCTGGGTGATCGTCATCTGGCCGATCAGCACGTGCAGGGGCACGAACTTCTGGCGGATCTTCTCTTCGCCCTCTTCGTCGACCTCGAAAGCGTCCTCGTCGTCGGCGAGCGGATCGACCTCGGCGGCGACACGCTCGGCCTCGCTGAACAGCACGTCGTCGTACGACGGCTCCTCCGTGGGCTCGGAGATGAGCTCGTTCTTGATCGCGAGGGCTGCCTCTTTGTAGGCGGGGATCGACAGCTCGACGTCGTGGCGTACGGCGAGCTCCACCAGGCGGTCCGCGGTCGACATGCGGACGCGCTTGTTCATGTAGAGCTTCTCGATCACCTCCGGGTTCGCAAGCATCAGCTGCTCGTTGGTGGCGATCAGCTCTCCGCTCTTTTCGTCGGCGCTCTGCGCCAGAAACTGCAGCGTGAGCCCCTGGATGCGCGGCATGCGCAACAGCCGCTCGAGCACCTCGTGCTGGTTCAGGTAGGCGCGCCCGAGAGCGTCGATCACCGAGCCCGGCAGATCGGCTGCGAGCGCGCCCTCGAGGATCGGCCGCGGCAGCGCCTTCAGGCTGGTCTCGGCCGTCGTCGAGAGCTCGGGATCGGCGTCGCGCGACAACACCGAGACGACCTGGACGATCTCGTGGGGCTTGAGGCCGGGCACCACGCCACGCGCCGCCAGCAGGCGCAGCGGGCGAGGTGCATCCGCTGCCAGTGCCTTCTGCGCCGGAACCGGCAGGCCCGTGAGATCGACGTCGCTCGGCTGCACGCCCGAGGATATAGCGAACTCTGGCTCGCGCGGCAGGACGGCGCGCTAAAATCACGACCGGATGCCCTCGACGGAACCTTCACGGCCGAAGGCGGCGACGCGCTGCCCCCGCTGCGGCCAAGCCTTTGCGGCCGACGGGCGCTTCTGTCCGTTCGATGCGGCGCCCTTGCTGCGGGCGGAAGACTGGACCCCCAGCGACGATCCGCTGCTCGGCACCGTGATCGATCGGCGCTACGAGCTCGAGGCGCTGATCGGGCAGGGCGGGGTGGGCCGCGTATACCGCGCACGCGACGCGGAGCTCGGCCGCTCGTTGGCGATCAAGGTGCTGCGGCGCGAGCTCAGCGATGACCCGGAGCTGCGCGAACGCTTCCTGCGTGAGGCCGAGACGGCGTCGAGGGTCGTGCATCCGGGCATCGTCCGAATTTCCGATTGGGGGCACCTCGCGGACGGGCGCCCGTTCTTCGTCATGGATTTGCTCGAGGGCTCGTCACTGCGGGCGGTGCTCGCGCGTCACGGCCGGCTTCCTCCGGCGCGCGCCATCGAGATCGCGCGTCGCGTCGCGGAGGCGCTCGCAGCGGCGCACCAGGCGGGCATCGTGCACCGCGACCTCAAACCCGACAACGTTCAGCTCGCGCCGGACGGCCGCGTAGAGCTCCTGGACTTCGGTCTGGCGATCGCGGTCGACTCAACGGCGCAGCAGGGAGGCTCGCGAGTGGCGTTCGGAACACCGCACTACATGAGCCCAGAGCAGGCCGCGGGCGACCCGGTCGATGGCCGCGCGGATCTGTATGCGCTCGGGGTCGTGCTTTACGAGATGCTCACGGGTCGGGTGCCGTTCGACGCGCCGACGCACGCCGAAGTGCTCGGGCAACAACAGTCTGCGGCGCCCCTTCCGCCGAGCCGCGTGCCGGGCGTCACCACACCGCTGGGGGAGCTCGAGGTGGTGGTGCTGCGCTGCCTCGAGAAGCGTCCCGAGGAGCGATTTCGCTCGCCCCGCGAGCTGCTCTCCGCGCTCGAAGCGGCGCGATCTGCCCTGGCCGACGAGCCGAGCCGCGAGGAGAGCAGCTCGGGTTGACCCGATTCCGGCGCCCGCTCTACGCCTCGATCGGCGCGCGGTCGAGATCGTCGATCGCAGTCACGATAGCGGGTGTGCGGCGCGGCGAGGCGTGCGAAAATCTGGCCCCGCGCTTGACACGAGCCGCTCCTCCCGGGACCCTTCAGGGGTCTCGGGTGAAGTGCTAGGGCAAACCACAGTATATGATCCGGCGGTGATACCAAGGTGGCGAAAAAACAGCTCTTGCTGGTAGATGCTGACCCGCGCAGCGTGCGCGTGCTGGAGGTCAGTCTCAAGAACGGGGGGTACAGCGTGACGACGGCGGGTGACGGGCAGGACGCCCTCGCCAAGATCGAGCTCTCTGCGCCCGACCTGATCCTGACCGACACGCGCTTGCCGCGGCTGGACGGCTACGAGCTCGTGCGTCGGGTCAAGGCTCACCCCGAGTACGCGGCGATTCCGGTGGTGTTCCTCACGAGCCAGCGCTCGATCGAGGACAAGATCCGCGGCCTCGAGCTCGGCGTGGAGGACTACCTCACCAAGCCGATCTTCGTGCGTGAGCTGCTCGCGCGCGTGAACCTGCTGCTCGCGCGCCGCACGCACGACAAGCTCGCGACGCAGACGCCCGGTTCGCGCCGTACGCGCCTCAGCGGCTCGCTCCGCGACATGGGCGTGGTCGATCTACTCCAGACCTTCGAGCTCAGCCGCAAGAGCGGCGTGCTCAAGATCGTGTCCGCGCGCCGCGAGGGCCGCGTGTACTTCCGCGACGGCAAGGTCGTGGACGCGGAGCTCGGCAAGCTCCGGGGCGAAGAGGCGGTGTACCGCGCGCTCACGCTCGGCGAAGGCACGTTCGAGGTCGAGTTCCGCCCGGTCTCGAACGAAGATTTGATCCCGACCACGACGCAGGGCCTGTTGATGGAAGGCATGCGCCGCGTCGACGAGTGGGGGCGCCTGCTCGAACAGCTGCCGCCGCTCGACAGCGTCTACGAGGTCGATCGCCCCGCCATCACCCAGCGCCTGTCCTCCATCCCGGAGGATCTCGACGAGATCCTGCGGTTGGTCGACGGCCAGCGAACGCTGAACGAGGTGATCGACGAGTCGCCGTACGAGGATTTGTCGACCCTGTTCACGATCAGCAAGCTCTACTTCGAAGGCTTGCTGCTGCGGGTCTCTGAGCCCGAGCCGTCGGGTGAGGCCGTGGTCCCGAGCGTGGAGTACGATCTCGGCGAGCTGATCGCCACGGAGCAAGAGGTGCCGGCCGAGCTCACCCCGCCGCCCCACCGCCCCTCGCAGCAGCCGTCGTGGCGCCCGAACGTGCCGTTGATCGAGCCGCTCACTCTGCCGGGTGAGACCTTCTCGCCGCGCTCGCGCACCTGGCCCGGTCTCTCGATCAGCGAGGGCGAGGCCATGTCGCTCAGCCCCTCCACCTCCGGGCCCGCGGCGCGGTCGCGTGTCGTGATGCCGAGCGTGCGCGATGCCGAAGAAGCAAACCCCACGCTGGCCCCCGCCGGCCGCTCGGCGCGCGCCGAGC
>JALYWZ010000515.1 GCA_030852505.1 Myxococcota bacterium
ATCACCAGCTTGCTGACGATGAAAGCATCGAGCAGCGCTTGCTGCTTGAACATCGAGTAAGCAGTGCAGCCGATCAGCGTGCCGAAATTGTTGAGCTTCAGCCGTGCTCCGCCGCGCCCGAGCTCGCGTTTCGCGCTCGCGCTCGGTCCGGGCATTGCGCTGAGCCCCGGCGGGCTGGGCCCCCTCGCCGTGGTCGAGCTCGGAGTCCGCGTCCGCCTCACGCGCGATTTTGCCCTGTCGTTGCTGGGGGTGGTCCCCCTGACACGCCAGTCGTTCTCGAGCGACGAGGGCGAGGCCGAGGTCGCGAGCTACGTCGCGGGCGGCGCCTTCGAGGTCGAGTGGGCACGCTGGTCGTTCGGCAGCATTCGTTCGGGAGCGGGCGGCGGAGTCAACATCACGCGCATGTCGGGCCGCGCCGCATCGGGGTTCGAAGGCTCGGACGACAGCGTGGCCGCCTTCGCCCCGCTCGCGCTCAGCTCGTTTCAGCTCGGGCTATCGAGCTCCTTCGATCTGCGCACGGCCGTGGTCATCGGCGCGACCTTGCCTGAAGTGCAAATGGCCTTCGGCGAACGGGAAGTCGCGAGCTGGGGACGGCCATTTGCGATAGCGACGCTCGGGCTCGAAGCGCGCGCGGGGCGTTAGTGCCGATCGCGCGAAAGCAACTGACTCCCCGAGCGGCCGAGTAGCGGGGATATGGAGGCTGTGTTAGATGCAAAACGTGGCGTTTTCGGCCGTCCTGCCGGGGCAAGACCAGCTTCCGTCCGAAGACGGTGAGCCGATGGAGACCGGCTTCCACGACGCACAGGACGCGTTGCTGAAGGACACGCTGCTCGACGCCTGGCCCGAGCGACGCTTCTTCGTTGCCGGCAACATGTTCGTCTACTTCAGCGAGCGCCAGGTCCGAAACAACGACTTCCGCGGCCCCGACGTGTTCGTCGTCCTCGATGTCGACGGACACGGCCGCAAGTCCTGGGTGGCGTGGGAAGAAGGCGGGCGCCTCCCGGACGTCGTGATCGAGGTCACTTCCGAGAGCACCGTGCAGGTCGACCGCGGCGAAAAGATGCAGATCTACGCTCAGATCTGGCGCACGCCCGCGTACTTCCTATTCGACCCGGAGACTGAGCTCCTCGAAGGCTTTGCTCTCGATAGCTCGCGCCGCGCCTACACTCCGCTATCCGCGGACGAGCGGGGAGACCTTCTCGTAGCACCGCTCGGGCTGAAGCTCGGCCTGCGGCCCACCCGCTACCGCAACTACGACCGGCGCTTCGTGCGCTGGCTCGAGCTCGAGGGCAACCCGCTACCCACGGCGCAGGAGCGCACCGAGGCCGAGCGCGCTCGCGCAGACGCGGCCGAGCGACGCCTGGCCGAGCTCGAGCGAAAGCTCGCAGACAAAGAGCGTTGAGCCGTGGAGAGCTCCGCTCAAGCGGCCGGCAGAGCACGCCGCCGCTTGAGCACCCACAACCGAACCAGCGCCCACACGCCGAGGTCCGCGATCAGGGAGGCGACGCGCGACACGACCGCCGCTGAAAGCGCGCCGCCGCTGCCGAGGATCGAGCCGTAGCCCGCGATTAGCACGGCCTCGCGCACGCCGACGCCGGCCGGCGCAGCGAGCGCGACGAAGCCGAGCACGTTGGCGAGCGGGTTGAAGCCCATCGTGCCGATCGCGCCGTGCTGATCGGCCCCGAGCGAGAGCGTCAGGAAGTAGCCGTGCGCGGCCCAGGTGAGCCAGTACAGGAGCTCGAGCGCCGGCAGGCGCAGCGGCGCGATCCGACCGCTGCCGTCGAGGCCGAACAGATTGCGGACCTTCTGCGGCAAGCGCTCGCGATCGAGCACGACCAGCAATATCACCCCTGCGAGTGATGCGAGCAGCAACGGCAGCGCGTAGCGGCCGGCCAGCCCCGCGACGCCCTCGGCGGGCACGTCCCCGAGCCATAGCAGGCCGAAGCCGACGACCGAGCCCATCGCCGTCCAGCACAGCGACTCGAGCAACACCGAGGCTCCCACCAGGCGTCGCGAGAAGCCGAGCTTGGCCGCGCCCTCCATGCGCACGAGCGGAAGACCGATCTTGCCCGGGGTGTAGCGCGCGAGCTGAGAGTCGAAGTAGGTGGCGAGCCCCTCGAGCACCGGCATCTTCTGGCGCGCCATGCGCTCGATCAGCAACAGCCAGGCGAAGCCCTGGATCACGGCGCCGATCAGACACGGAACGACGGACGCCGCGGCGAGCCCGAAATCGACCTGCACCTTCCGGCCGTCCCAGCTCTTCACCAGATCGATGGCCGTGAACACCACGAAGATCGCGGCGATCACGTTCATCACGGGGCTCAGCCACTTCTTGAGCCGGGCGGCTCCGCCCACCGGGTTCTGCGTATCGTTCAACCGGGCGCCTTGAGCTCGGGATCTTCCTCGGGCGGTCGCGGATCGTGCTCGCCGTCCGCGGGCTCGGGCTGCTCCCGGGGCTTGTCGTCGCGATCCTTGTCACGCTCGCGGTCCTTGTCGCGGTCTCGGTCGCGGTCTTTGTCCCGGTCCTTCTTGGGGAGCTCGGCCAGACGCCAATCGCGGATCAGCTTGGCGTTCCCGGACGTATCGTGGCCGCGCTTGAGGAGCGCTAGGTCGTCGATGCGCTTCACGACGCCGTAGCTGCCGTCCTTCACCACCTCGAACAGCTTGGGCTTGGTGCGAGAGAGCTTGAGCTCCCTGCTCGAGGCCAGGATCCACTCCGCGCCCTGCGGACCGTGGCGCATCGTGTACATGAGCAAGCGCGCGGAGACGTGGGGGCCGAGCTTCTCCGTGGCGGCGACGGATGCGTCGTCGGGGATCATCGCGGCCAGGGTCTTCAGGTTCTGGTAGCGCTGGCGTTCGGCGTCGCTGATGCCGAACTCCACCTTGTGGAAGCCGCCCTTGAACCCGCCGTCGCGCATCGCGAAGGCCCCATAGTTGAAGGTGAGCACCAGGCTGGCCGCGGCGAAGGCGATCGTGGCCGCCTGGCGGCGCGCGGTGCTGCCGCCGCTCTGGGCGTCCCCGAGAGACTTCAGCGCCAGCACGGCCGCGAGGAACAGCAGCGGCGCCCAGTGCATCACGTAGTGAAACGAGAACATCACCGGCGGGTCGTAGTTGGTGATGAGCAAGGTCAAGAGCGCGCCGGGGATGAACGCGGCCCACAGGTACCAGCGGCGCGCGGGCAGGAACACCAGCGGCACCATCAGGTGCAACAGGTAGATGACCTTCTTCTCGACCAGAACTTTGGAGAAGACGTAGAGCGGGTTCGAGATCAGCGTCTTGATCACGCTGCGGAAGCCCTTCTCCTTGTCCGCCCAGAGCTCCTTGTACATGTTCGGGTACCACCAGTCCCCGGCCGAATCCATCACGTAGAAGCGCAGCACCACGAAGTAGGTCATGGCCACGGCTGCCAGCGTGAGGCCGGCTTTCGGGCGGTAACCAGTCAGAGCGAGGAAGCCGCCGACCAGCGCCATGCCGAGCGGAATGTCCTCGCGCATCAACATGCCCATGCCGGCTGCGACGCCCATCAGCACCCAGCGCCGCTCCTCCGCGGCCCAGACGGTGGCAAACAGGAAGGCCGCGGCGATCGGCACGTACTGGAACTCCGAGAAGCTCGCGCCGTGCATCGGGTAGTAAGCGAGGTACGCGAGCGCGACGATCGTGGCGGACCATTCTGGCAGGTGGCGCCTGGCGAACGCCCAGAGCGGGATCGCGCCTGCGCCGATCAGCACCGACTGGAGGACGAGCAGCGTCTCGGCGCGCGGGTACAGCGCGTAGATCGGCAAAAACAGATAGCCGCCGAACTTGGCGTGGTTCGCCAGGTATTTCCCCGGCTCTTGCGGGAAGACCACGGTGCTCTCGAGGAAGCGCCCGTGCAGCCCGCCGAACATCAGGTTGTTGTTGATCGACAGATCGAAGTTGCCGGTGCGGAGCTTCTCATGCCAGCGGAGCAGGATGAACGAGAAGAACGCCGCGTAGAACAGCGACCCGGCCACCACCACCCAGAACGCGCCCCGGCGTCGCACGAGCTCGGGGACTTGCTCGCGGAGCTCCTCCCACCACTCCCGCGCCTTGAGCGGCGCGCGGACAAGCGCGCGGAAGCACAGGATCTCGAGCGCGAGCGCCAAGAACAGCACGATCGGCAAGAGCCGTTCGTGCTCGTTCATCCAGGGCTTGTAGCGGAACAGCGACGGCACCGCCGGCAGGAGCAGCAACGGCGAGACGAACCACAGCCAGCGCTCGATCGTGACGAGGTTCCGCTTCTTCTTTCGGAACTGGCTGACGAAGTACGCACAGATGGCCGCGCCGAGCGCCGCTCCGCCGACCGCGCCCTGCACGAACGTCATGCGGCGGCCCTCGGGTAGCACGTTCTCGGCGAGGAACTCGTTGACCCAGCCGCCGGTGAACGAGAGCTGAAGCCAGGTCGCGATCGAGAACCCGAGCAGCGCGGCCAGAGCCAGCGCGCGCGTGGCCACGCCGAGCAGCGCGTCCTCGTCCACGAGCACCGGCGAGGAGTCGGGCGCTGGCTCCGATTGGGGTGCCTCGGCC
>JALYWZ010000516.1 GCA_030852505.1 Myxococcota bacterium
GGCTCGAGCGCGGCGGCGAGCGCGCTGCCGACATCACCCTCGGAGGTGACTGTGAGCGCCGTCGATTGGCCCCCTCGCCAGACGATCCCGGAGACGGCTGTCTCTCGCTCTATCTCGCCGCGTTCGCTGAGCACGCCGTGCCCGCCGACCACGAGCAGCGGCAGCTCGGGAAGGGCCGTCTTCAATCGCGCAGCGAGTCCCCCAATATCCGACAGTAGGTCACCGCTCACGAACACGAGCCCACCGCTCGGTCGTTCCACGGCGCGAACGGCGTCTGCGGCCGCCTTGGCGACCCGGATCGGGCTTTCCCCGCGCGCGACGAAGCTCGTTGCTTGAGCTCGCATCGCGAAGGAACATACCCTGAAGCGCCGGCGGTCTTCACCCCGGATCGGTGGCCGGGGAAACAAATTGGGGCAGCAATTCCCGCCGCCCGGGTGGTATGCTGCGGGAAATATGCAGATGGCGCAGAGCCTCACGATGCGATCGCATGGTCGCTCGGATGTCGGGCGGCGGCGGGCTACCAACCAGGACGCCTTCCTGTGCGATGACGATCTGGGGCTTTGGGTCGTGGCAGACGGCATGGGCGGTCACGCCGCAGGCGAGGTCGCCAGCGCCGAGTCGGTGGATACGATCGTCGGCATGGTGCGGCGCGGGTTGCGTACGCTCGACCTCGACGGCGAACCGTCGGAAGAGAAGGCGCGAGCCGCTTGCCGGCTGCTCGAGAGCGCGGTCCAGGCGGCGACCTATCTGCTGTTTGCGATGGCGGAGCTCGATCGGGGCAAGGCCGGCATGGGCACCACCATCAGCGCCATGATGCGCTTCGGCGAGTCGCTGGTGCTGGCGCAGGTCGGCGACAGCCGCATCTATCGGATCCGCAACGGCGAGGCCCTACAGCTCACCGAAGATCACACGCTGATCGCCTGGCAGATCAAGCAGGGGCTCATCACGCCGGAAGAGGCGCGCGTCAGCCGCCAGCGCAACGTGATCACCCGCGCTGTCGGTAGCCGCGACTACGTGCAGGTCGACACCAGCGTCTGGGACCTGAGCCCGGGGGACGCCTACCTGCTCTGCAGCGACGGCCTCCACGGCTACCTCAGGCTGGAAGAGATCGCGGAATGTCTGTCGGACGGCCACGAGGCCGCCGTGGATCGTTTCATCGACCTGGCGAACGGGCGGGGCGGGAAAGATAATATTACGGCTGTGGTCGTGGGGGTTCACTAGGCGCGGGACCGGGTTTGCCGACTGAGGCGCCGTAGCCGGAGGGTTCCGGTGATCGAACGGGCTCGGACCGCCTGGACTGCTCGCGTTGGGTGGCTGGAATGCCGGACCCGCGCCCGAGCATTAACTTGGCCGGAAGCTTCGGGGTTCGCTAACTCTCGGCGAAGCTTTTGGAGGCTCTGAACCAGATGAATGCCAGACGTGTCGGTGTCGTGATGGGCGGGGCCTCGGCCGAGCGCGATGTGTCGCTGAGCTCGGGTCAGGCCGTGATCCGGGCGCTCGGCGAGGCGGGCCACGACGTGGTCCCGGTGGTGCTCGGCACCGGCGCGGACGCGCTCGAGACCCTGTCGCGCGCCGGCATCGACGTCGCGTTCCTGGCGCTGCACGGCCGGTTCGGCGAAGACGGCTGCATCCAGGGCGTCCTCGAGTGGCTGCGCATCCCGTACACCGGTTCGTCGGTGACCGGCAGCGCGCTCGCCATGGACAAGCTCAAATCCAAGGAGCTGTTCCGGCTCCACAACGTGCCGACGCCGCCGTACTACGCATTCGACGCGGAGCGCGGCCTCGCCGATCTGGAAGAGACCCACGGCTCTTTCGGTTTTCCGGTGATCGTCAAGCCGCGGCGCGAGGGCTCGAGCCTCGGCGTGTCGCGCGCCACGAATTTTTCTGAGCTTGCCGCGGCGGTCGAACGCGCCCGCGCCTACGACAACTCGGTGCTCGTCGAGCGCTTCGTGGCGGGCCGCGAGGTGCACGTCGGCATCCTCGGGGATCGGGTGCTCGGCGCGATCGAGGTCGTGCCGCGTCACGATATTTACGACTACGCCTGCAAGTACACGGCCGGCATGACCGACTACCACTTGCCGGCGCGGCTCGGGCCTGCGCGCTATCGCGGGATCCTGAACCTCGCCGAGCAGGCCGCCCGCGCCCTCGAGACCGACGGCGCGCTGCGCGTCGATTTGCTCGTGACCGAGGGGCAGAACGAGTACGTGCTCGAGGTGAACACGCTGCCGGGCCTCACGCCTACCAGCTTGTTGCCGAAGATCGCCGAGGCCGCGGGCTTCGACTTCACCTCGCTGTGCGAGGCGATCCTCGGGCGCGCGCGGCTTCACAATCCGGGCGCCGAACGGCCGCGCGCGGACGTGATCTCGTTCCCGGGCGTCGTCGAAGAGGACGCGGCGTACGTGGCGGCGGGCGGCCGTCAGCGCGACGGCCGCGCGCAGCGCGTGCGCACGCGCTGATTGTAGCGACCGACCGCGTCGAGCACCTTGTCCGACGGGTCGATCGGCGGAAACAGCACGTAACGGTCGGCTTCGGCCTGGGCGCGTGCGGTGTGGCTCGGTGTGAGCGCGATGCCCGCTCCGCCGAGCGTGAAGCCGACGCCGGCGAGCACGCCCCCGAGCGCCGCCTTGCCGCCGTCCAGGGTTTGCTCCTCCTCGACGGCGCCGAGCTCGTTCGTCGTCTTCTTGGTGTCGAAGGCGCTGATGAAGACGACGCTGCCGATGGCGATCGCGATCACGCCCGCCACGCCGAGCGCTCCCGCGAGCACCTGGCGCCGATCGTGCACGCGCACCAGCTCGCCATGGCGAGCGAAGCGCGCGCCGTCCGTGGCCATCAGCGGCGCGAGCTCGGACAACGCCTCGGGCTCTTGCTCACCCACGCGGTAGAGTCCGAGCCCGTCGTCGCGGGTGAGCGGGCGCTCGCTTTCGCGGTCGAACAGCTCGGCGCGGGTCGGCGCGACCACCAGCCAATCGCTCCGTTCACAGTCGTTCGACGGGTGCCCGGCCGACGTCGGCAGCTCCCCGCCCAGGCGTTGCACGCTGGTTGCGCAACCACTCGTCGAAAGGCAAACCAGCGCGAGCGAGGCGGTCACGCAGAGCAGGGCTTTGACCGCCATCAAGGGCCCAAGAGCGCTGCGATCGCCGCAGGGTCGCGGTGCCTCTCGATCTGGGCCACCAGGGCCTCGCGCGCTTCCCAGGGCAGCACGTTGCCGCGCGGCGTGCGGTACTCGAGGTACAGGTTTTCGTCCGTCGCCACGAGCTCGTCGAGCGAAACGCCCGCTTCAGCCGCGGACTCCGCGAGGAAGGCGTCGAGCCCGGCGTCGAGCACCAACACGTCGTCGATCAACGACTCGAGCCGCCGGCCGCCGGGTTCGAGCTCGAGGACACGCGGGATCTCCTCGAGCGAGGCGAGGCGGCGCTTCGACGCGCGCAGCGGCTGTTGCGACGCGACCAGGATCCCCTGACGCCCGCCGTAGAACAGCGCGACGTGGCGGAAGTTCTTGCGCAGCGTGTGGACCACGGTCGCGAAATCGCGCCGGTACACGTGGTGCAGCTGCATCCACTGCTGAAACACGCCGCCATCACGCAGGCGCGAGGCCACGAGTCGATAGAACTCGTCGGTGTAGAGGCTCGACGCGCCCGCGAACCAGATGCTCGACAGCTCCATGCTGATGAGGTCGAAGCGCTCGTCCTTCACCAGCAGGTAGTTGCGGCCGTCGGCGATGTGCAAATGCAAACGCGGATCGTCGAGCACTCCGTGGTTCGGAGCGTTGAAGTAACGCCGCGCTGCCTCGACGATGGCCGGCGAAATCTCGACCAGATCCAGGCGTTTCCAGGGGTAGGCGGCGAGCGTGCCGAGCGTGGTTCCCGTGCCGAGGCCGATCACCAGTGCCCGGTCGAAGCGCTCCACGAAGATCGACGGGTAGTGCGCGAAGAAGCGCTGCGCGTCCATCTCCCAGCCGGTGTTGCCCTGGAATTTGCCGTTCGTGTACAGCGTGTACACGCCATCCGCGAGGGTGACGGTGGTCACGCCTCCTTCAGCGTCCTCACGAATGCTCACGACCTCGGCCCGAGCCCGCGGCGCTTCGAAGTACACATTCGAGCCGTTGGTGAGCGCGCTCAGATCCCAGCGCGGTGTCAGCACCGAAAGAGCCACGGCGAGCCCGACGCCGCCGAGCGTCGCTTGCTTCAGCCCGCCCCGCGTCCAGGGCAGGGCGCAGAGCGCCATCACCGCGAAGGCGAGGGCGATCGCGGTGAGCGAGCCTTGCGAGCCGAGCAGCGGCAAGAGCAGGTAGCCCGTCACCAGGGCGCCCAGTACGGCCCCCACGGTGTTGATCGCCGTGAGCCGGCCGACCCAGGCCGCGACGTTCGGATAAGTTCCAACCCTGCGGAGTAGCAGAGGGAAGGTCAGGCCCATCGCGGTCGTGGGCAGCGCCAGGATGCCGAAGGCCACGGCGCCGCGCACCGCCTCGCGCCCGTTGAAGCTCGTCACCGTTTTGCCGAGGCTCGCGAACAGCCGCGGCAGCTCGTCCCAAACGGGAATCACCC
>JALYWZ010000517.1 GCA_030852505.1 Myxococcota bacterium
GCGTTGCGCCGCGCGAGCTCCGAACGCTCATCGCTCGCGACCGCGCTGCTGCCGAGCGCCTTGCCCGTGCGCACTAGCTGGTCGAAGAGCTGCGCGCAGCCGCTCAAGCGCAACAGGTCCTGAGGTGCCCGCGACAGCTGATGGTGAAAGGAGTCGCGCACGAAGCTGGCCGCGCGCTCGAAAGAGCGGCCGATTCGGTGCTGAAACGTGCGCTTCAGCAACATCTCCATGGCCAGCCAGTGTTGGACGAGCTGGATCAGCGTATTGCCGATCAACACCGCGATCAGCGCCAGCCCGCCCACGAGCAGCAGCGTCGTGAGCGGCCGCTCGAGCGTGGAGGGCGGCTTCAGGGTGAACAGCACCACCGGCACGATCACGATCGCCAATAACGCCAGAAAATAGCGCGGGCCCGTGACCGGACGCACCACGGCGTTCAGAGCGCGGCGCTCGACGCGCGTGAACGACTCGTCCGCCTTTCGACCGTAGCCGTGCGCGGGGTACAGAATCACGCGGATCGGCGTCGAAACCAGATCCGCCACGCCGTCCTCCGGAGAAATTCGCGACAGCGCCGACGCCGCGTTGAGCCGTGCCATGCGCCCGACCGACCACAGATAGATCGCGAGCACGCACCACAGCGTCGGTCCCGAAGGCGAAACCGTGTTCAAGATCGGCAAGCTGCGCAGCGCCAGCAACGTGGTGCGCGGGATCGGGTGGCTCTGCGAGAAGCGCAGCTGCGCCTCTTCGAAGAGCACCCAGATTTGCCCGACAGTGAAGAGCAGCGCCACGATCAGCGCCACGTTCGCGAGCAGCCGCACCTGCGCAAACGACGTGCGCGCCGCAGGAATGCGCCCCTCCGGGCGCGCAAAGCCGAACGGCAGCGAGATCCGATCCCAGCGATCCATCCGCACCGGATCCTCTTCCATCGCCGAGTCGATGCTCTGCTCGTCCGAATGCGGAACCTCCTGCGAGCTCGTTAGCTTCAGCCGGCGCGAGCGGACCGACAGCATTTTGCGACTCAGCCACACCGTGGGCGAGAAGCTGCCGACGCTGCGCCCGAGCGCGGTGTAGTCGATGGCGAAGGCGCGCGCGTCGCGGGCCGCGCAGCCGATCGCCGCCACCACCACCATCCCGACCACGATGGTCGCGATCACCGACAGCGTGCCCGGCATTCGGTAGGTGAAGAACGCCAGGAAGTAGATCAGCGCCATGTAGCCGAGGCCGAACGCCAGCACGTACGTGCGCATCGCCGCGTACAGCCGCCACTTGGTGCGGATGATCGCCAGATCGGCGTCGCGATCCTCCTTGCGCCCGAGCCGCCCCGGGATCGTCACGGGCGAGAGCCGCCCGAGCGCGTTGCGCTGGAGCAGGCGATCCGTCGCGAACAGCAGCGTCAGCACCAGGTACGCGAAGTGCCAGAAGCGCGGCACCCGCGCGCCCTCGTCGAGCTTCAGCTGCGCGTCGCGCATCTTTTGCCAGGCCGGCTTCTTCGCGGCTTCCTCGTCGCTCGGCAAAAGGCTCGCAATCTCCAGGCGCAGCCGGTTCTTGCCCGGAAACACGATGTCATCCTGGTCCTGGTTCGGCGACAGCGAGATCGGCACCAGGTTCCCGTTGCTGATCGCCGTCACCCAGATCGGCAGCGCCGGAACCTCCGCGGTGTACGTGTACTCCACCAGCTGTTCGACGTTGGCGCCGCGCGCCGCGAGCATCGCGTTGAAGATGCCGAGGCTCGCGCCGTTCTCGAAGCCCTGGTGCTGGCGGAAGCGCGACGGAAAGTAGCCCGCGATGTCGGTCGAGCCGAGAAACGGATACGGCGTGATCACCAGCGAGCCGTTCAGGTCGCGCCGGAACGCCGAGTGCGTGAGCAGCACGTCCGAAGCGAAGAACGCCAGCCTCACGTCCGGCGCGATGTCGCGGATCCGGCGCGACAGGAAGATGGCGTCGGCGACATCGGTCGCTTGCACGCCCACGTGACGCACGGCGCTGCGCGAGATCGCCCCGAGCACGTTCCCGAGCGCGACGTCCTGCGCGAACGTCGTCTTCGGCGAGACCTCGGACTCGGCGGTGAGCGCCCTACGGCGCTCGCGCAGAGACACCGCCAGCGACGTACGCCGCGCGATCGCCGCCTGCTCCGAGTTTTCGACGTCCTTCTTGTCCATGTCCTCGTAGGCGTCGCGCAGGTCGGAAATCCGCGCCGGAAACGACACGTCGAGCGACGGCGAGAACGGACAATCCGCGGTGCCGCCCGCGAGCGAAGCGCCGAACTCGGTCCCCGACTCGTGGAGCAGCGCCACGCCCGGCAGCTCCGTCCGCGGCGATCCGTCGCGCGACCCGTAACCGAGCGTGTAATGCAGAAACCGCAGGTACGTGCACTGAACCGTGCTCTCGGCCGCGGTCGTCGACGAGAACGAGACCTCGATGGGCGTGGCCTTCGAGCCCGGGTTCAGCACGCTCTGCGTGAGCGTGCGCTTCAGCGCCGAGCCCGAAGCCGAGCCCGTCGTCACCTCGATCTTGCGCGACCAGCCCGGCGACTGCTCCGCGTAGCGCTCCAGCGCCGAGCGCAGCGACTGCGCGCTCCCCGAGAACGACGGCCCTACGATCCGCGTATCCGTCTGCTTCTGAGAGGTGAGGCAGCCCTTGCCGATGTCCGTGATGCGGTGGCTGATCGCGAGCGCCTTCATCATCGCCGTCACGTGCAGCCCGGTGGTCGGCGTCTCACCCACCAGCAGCAACACCAGGATCCGCCGCCGCAGCGAGTCCCCGCCGCGGAACAACACCACGCCCGGCATCACGTGCCGGCACTCCTCCGACTCCGCCGCCTTCTCCGCGCTCCCCTCCCGATCGTCCCACGGCAACCAGCGCCGATCGCGATAGAAGCGCCCGTCCTGCTCGCCGAGATCCCGCTCCACCCCGAGCCGCAGCGCCTGCAGCGTCGTATCGAACGTGTAGCCAAAGCCCGAGTCGATCGGATCCGCCACCGTCGCGATCACCGACTCGAAGCGCGTCGTGCACTCGTTCCCGCCGCCGAGCTCCGCCAGCACCTCCTTCAGCGGCGCATCCCATTCCTCCGCGGCCAGCGTCGGAGGCTGGATCCCCGCCGTCTCCGCCAGCGGAGTCAGCAACCGCTGCATGCAGTAATCGAGCGGCTCCGCCTCAGCCTTCGCAGCCGGAGCCGCCGGCGCCGCCTCTGCGCGCTCGTCCGACTCCGCCAACCCATCGATCGGCTCCGCCTTGCTCGAGCCAAGCCCCAGCAACGGCAACGCGATCGCCGCCGCAGCCACCACTCCGACCCAAGCGCGTCTTGTCCCTCTCACTCTATCCTCTTCGCTACCGCCGACTCACCGCGCAGTCTCCCCTACCCAAGCGCCGCTACGCCACCCTTTCCAATGGTCATTTCCTCAACCCGCGCTTGTACGGCGTGGCAACGGCAGAGCGCGGCGTGGTGAGGTTTTTTTTTAACAGGAAGGTTGGAAGACAGGAAGTCCGGAACAAGAGTTTGTTTTTTGGGGGTGCCGCCAGACGCGTCCGTCGGCAAGACCAACAAAAAAATTCTTCCCAACTTCCCGCCTTCCTGTTGCATTCCTCTCCCCACGACGTCCGCGACGTCACTGCGTTCGCGGCGGGGTGACGGCGAAGTTCGCTTCCCCATCGATCTTCTTCCCAGCGAGGAAGCCGTCGAGGATCGGCATCAGCTCGTGCTCGAAGGCTTGGCCGGGCCAGAAGTAACGTTGCCGCTGATTCGAGTCGAACAGGAACGTGGCCGGGATCATCCCGGGCCAGTTCGGCGCCAGCCGCTCGCGGAACGCCTTCCCGCCCAATGCCAGAAAAGACGGCGATTTCACGTCGTTTGCCAGCAGAAACGCCTCGGCTTTGTGACGGTCTTCCGGCTCGTCGAAGGCCACGTACACCACCTGGATCCCGTCGCGTCTCAGGTTCGACGCCATCGACTCCAGCATCGGCACCTCTTCGCGGCACGGCCCGCACCAGCTCGCGAACGCGTTCACCAGCACGCCCTTGCCGCCGAGCCGCTTCAAACGCGCGAACAGCTCATCGACCTGCACCGGTTCCACGAGCCCGTTACCCGCAGCAGCCACCGCGCTCGCGCTCGGCGCTGCCGTCACCACCGGTGCTGCGCTCGCGCTCGCGCTCGCGCTCACAGTCGCGTTCGCGGAGGGCTCTCGCATCGCGTTCGACCTCGACTTCCCGCACGCAACCGCCAGCGGCGAAAGTCCGAGCAACGCGGCAACCAGAACGAACTTCTCTTTCATCGATCCAGACGAGCGGGGCTCGGCGGTGGCCGCGCTGGCGTCCCGCCGAGCCCGCAATCAGTCGCTCACTTCGAAGCGGCCTTTTCCTTCTTCTTGGCCTTCTTCTCTTTGATGCTGAGCTTCGGCTTGTTGTTCGTCTTGGGCTTTTCTTGACCTTTGGCCATGGGGATCTCCTCCGGAGAGAGTCGCCCAAGCTTACACCCGCGAGGTTTTCGCTCCACAAATTCTAAGGCTGCACCACCCGCAGCCGGCGTGGGTCTTCCGCTTCGGCCGAGTGA
>JALYWZ010000079.1 GCA_030852505.1 Myxococcota bacterium
GGGCGGTGGTGCGGGCGGCGTCAGCACGGGCGGCGCGCCCGGCGGTGGACCAGCGACAGGTGGCGCGGCCAGCGGCGGTAGCGGTGGCGTGAACACCGCTGGCAGCGGCGGAGCGCCCGACGGCAAGCATCGATTCAGCATCGAGCTCGACTATCGCTTCGACGCCAACGACTTCTTCGCGGACGACGTCCGAAAGCGCGCGCTGGAAGCCGCCGCCGCGGCCTGGTCGTCGCGGCTGCGCGACGATTTCGAGGAGATCCCCGCGGGCTTCCCGCTGCGCATCCGCGACCTCGACATGGTCGACGACACGTACGAAGACTTCACGCTCGACGAGCCGATCGACGATCTCGTGATCTTCGTCGCTTGCAGCGTGGGGCTGCCCGAAAACGTCGCGGGCAGGACGCGCCGGACGGCGATCTTCGCGGGCGATTTGGGCGCGGACTTCGCGCAAGAGCTCGCCGATCGCTGGAGCGGCCCCGATCAGCAGCCCTGGACCGTGGCCATCGCGTTCTCGTGTCAGCCGGACTTCTTCTGGTTCGATCCCACACCCGAGACGGGCGACGACGTGCCGGTGAACGCGGTCGACTTCATCTCGACGGCCACGCACGAGATCGGGCACGCGCTCGGCATCGGCGGCTCCGACACCTACGAGGCGCTCGTCAACGCGGAGCTCACGTTCTTCGAGGGACCGAAGGCGATGAGCGTTTACGGCGGCCCGGTGCCGCTGATCGAGAGCGGCGGCTTGCACTTCGCCGAGATCGTGATCGACGATCGCGAGCCGATCATGTCGCAAGGGACTGCGCGCGGGATGCGTCACACGCCCGGTCGCCTGGACTTCGCGGCGCTCGAGGACATCGGCTACGAGGTGTCGGCGCCGTGAGCGGGAATTAGATCCACAGGAAGCCGGGAAGAACGGGAAGTTCGGAGTAATTTTTTTTGCGGGTTCTGCGCGGACTTGCGAAGGACGCGCGCGTTCGAGCAAGACGCCTCGAACAGCAAGAAGCCCCCCACAAAAATCCCCTTCCTGTCTTCCCGTCTTCCTGTTGCACCCAGTCCGGGCGCTTCAGCGCGGTAACAGTTCCGCAAAGGCCGGCGCAGCCATGAGGGAAGCGTCGGGGCTATCGATTTGCGCTTTTTGGAGCTTGCCCGACAGGTCGACGTTGACCGCTTGCCAGCGCGTGTACGCGTCCAAGACCCAGATGCCGCTCTCGCGCGTGCCGTTGCCGGACCAGCCGTTGCCGCCGAACGGCAGATGCGCCTCTGCGCCGGTGGTCGAGTTGTTGATGCTGGTCATGCCGGCGCGGATCTCTTCCTTGAAGCGCAGCATGGCTCCGGCGTCCCGCGTGTAGATCGCGCTCGAGAGGCCGTAGGGTGTGCCGTTGGCCGCGGCGAGCGCCTGATCGATGCCGTCCACCTCGACCAGGTTCACGGTCGGACCGAAGCACTCTTCCTGAGCGATGCGCATGTTCATGCGCACGCGATCGAAGATGCGCGGCGTCGCGTACAGGCCGTTTTCGGCGTCGCCCGCGAAGCCCGAAGGCTCATTTCCCGGGGACACGCGGCGGCCGTCGAGCAGGAGCTCGGCGCCGTCTTCCAGCCCGGTCGCGCGTTGCACGATCCAGCGTTCGAGGAAGCGCTCGTTGATCAGCGGGCCGTAGGACACGCTCTCGTCCAGCGGATCCCCGAGCTTGAGCTCGGACGCGCGGCGCGCGAGCGCGCTCCGCACGCTCGGCATCACGTGGCGATCGACGATGATGTTCCCGGCGCTCGTGCAGCGCTGCCCCGCGGTTCCGAACGACGCCCAGAGCGCGCCCTCGATCGCGAGATCGAGATCGGCGTCCGCCAGGATAACCAGCGGGTTCTTCCCGCCGAGCTCGAGCGACGGCACCTGCAGCGCGCGCCCCGCAGCGGCGCCGATCTGCCGCCCGACGGCCGTCGAGCCCGTGAAGGAGATCTTGTCCACGTGCCCGGCCTCGATCATCGCGATCAAGTGCTCGCCGGCGCCGCCTGCGCCGCGGCCGTGGACCACGTTCAACACGCCGTCCGGCAAGCCCGCGCGCCGGAACAGCTCGAGGAACAGCGTCGCCGTGCCGGGCGCGTCCTCCGACGGCTTCCAGACCACGCTGTTGCCGCACAACAGCGCGGGGATGATCTTCCACGACGGGACCGCGATCGGAAAGTTCCCCGCGGTGATCACACCGACCACGCCCAGCGGGCGGCGGTACGTGAAGAGCTCCTTGTTCGCGAGCTCACTCGGCACGGTTTGCCCGTACAGCCGGCGGCCCTCGCTCTGGAAGAACTCCGCGGTGTCGATCGCTTCTTGCACGCTGCCGCGCGCTTCGCGGATCGGCTTGCCGATCTCGCGCGAGCAGAAGCGAGCGAGCGGCTCCTTGGTCTCGGCGAGGAGCCGCGCCAGCCGCGTGAGCACCGCGGCTCGCTGCGGCGCGGGTGTGCGCGACCAGCGCGCGAACCCGACACGCGCAGCCTCACACGCCTTCTGTACGTCCGTGAGCCCCGACTCGGGCGCCTGCGTCACGAGATCGTGGCGATTCGCAGGATTTTTCCGCTGCAAAACCGCTTCGCCCGCGGAGATCTCTTTGCCGCCCACGAAGTTGTAGGCCACGAGTGTGTGCGGCAGGCCCGCGCTCTGCGCTTTGGACTGCATGAAGGCGATCGTGACGCTGACGGCGAGCTCGAGCAAGCGCCAAATCCGTGTGCGTGCTGCTCGGGACTTGCCGCGCGGGCGAGGAGTTGGCCTACTCTCGCTCGTCGCATGCGGCTCTCCGAACTCGCGGCCCTCGGCCTGTGCTGTGCGTGCTACAGCGCACACGCTTCGGAGCCGGAGCGCACGCCGCCCGCGTCCGCGCCGCGCGCCGCGCTAACCGTCGCAGCAGCGCCGCGATGCCCGGCGGAGATGGCCGAAGTCGAGCGGCCGCAAGGCTCCTTTTGCATCGATCGCTGGGAAGCCACGCTGGCGTGGCGCCGTCCGAACCTCCCCGCAACGCCGTGGCCCGGCAACCGCGCGGTGGACGGCCGAGAAGCAGAGCTCTTCGCCGAGAGCGCGGCCGGGCGCATGCCTCAGGGTTACATCAGCGGCGATCAAGCCGAGCGCGCCTGCGTCAACGCCGGCAAGCGGCTGTGCGAGATCGACGAATGGACGCGCGCCTGCCGCGGCCCGCGCGGTCGGACCTATCCATACGGAGACGAGCGGCGCGCGGGCGTGTGCAACGATCGCTTCAAGACGCTCGACGCGCACCCGGTCGAGCGCCTCTACGATCAGCTGAAGCCCAAGGACATGGCGCGGCTCCGGATGTGGGAGCCGTTCTTCATGAACGACCCTCGCTTGCACGAGCTGTCGCAGACCGTCGAGCGCACGGGATCACGCAGCGGCTGCGTGACCGAAACCGGCGTTTACGACCTGGTCGGGAACCTGCACGAGTGGGTCGCCGATCCGGCCGGCACGTTCGTCGGCGGGTTCTTCATGGACACGCGCCAGAACGGCGAAGGTTGCGGCTATCGCACCACGGCGCACCGCCGCGACTACCGCGACTATTCGACGGGTTTCCGCTGCTGCGCCGATGTCCAGCGCAGCGTTGCCGCGGCGCCGATCGACACAGCGCCGAGCCGCAGCATTACACCTTGACGCTCTCGAGCGCGGTGGGGAACACTCCCGCGGACTCGTGATCCAGCTCTCCGGCCACAGGCCCGACTCGACGCACGTTTCCCATTCCACGACTTCGGCTGCGGTGAGGGGCCAATGACCGAACTCATCCCTGGTTTCGAGCTCCCGCGGGTCGTGATCGAGAACGTCACGCCCATCCTCGACGGCGGGCGCTACCCCGTGAAGCGCACGCTGGGCAGCACGGTCGAGGTTCGCGCCAACATCTTCAAAGACGGCCACGATCTGATCGGCGCGCGGGTGATCCACCGCGTGCTCGGCGACAGCGCCTGGCAGGCCGTGCCGCTCACGCACCACTACGACTCCGACTTTTGGTCCGGGTCGTTCCGCGCCGACCGGCTCGGCCGCGTGGAGTACGCCGTGCAGGCCTGGCCCGATCACTACGGCACCTTCCGCAGCGAGCTCGAGAAGCGCCTGAACGCCGGGCAGGACGTGCGCCCGGAGCTGGTCGAGGGAGCCGCGCTCGTGGGGCGCTATGCGCTGCAGTTCAGCGGTGACGCCGCAGTGTTCCTCGAGAAATGCCGGCGTGAGCTGAACGATCCGAATCTGGGCCTCGACGAGCGCCTGAAGACGGCGCTGTCTCCTGAGCTCAAGTCGTTGATCGCCGGCCCGATGGCCCCGAACGAGATCGCGCAGTGCCCGGTGCTCGAGATGATCGTGGATCGGCTCGAGGCCACGTTCTCGGCCTGGTACGAGCTGTTTCCGCGCTCGCAGTCGCCGGTTCCCGGCAAGCACGGCACCTTTGCCGACACCTTGCGGCGCTTGCCCGAGATCGCAGCCCAAGGCTTCGACGTCATCTATCTGCCGCCGATCCATCCGATCGGCGAAGTGCACCGCAAGGGGCGCAACAACGCGCGCGTCGCCGAGCCCGGCGATCACGGCAGCCCGTGGGCGATTGGCTCCAAGTTCGGCGGCCACGACGCAGTGCACCCCGAGCTCGGCACGCTCGCGGACTTCGAGGCGCTCGTCAAAGGCGCGCAGGATTTCGGCCTCGAGATCGCGCTCGACTTCGCCCTGCAGTGCGCGCCCGATCACCCATGGGTTCGCGAGCACCCGGATTGGTTCTTCGTGCGCACGGACGGCTCGATCCGCTACGCGGAGAACCCGCCGAAGAAGTACGAGGACATCTACCCGCTGAACTTCTGGTGCGAAGACCGGAAACGGATGTGGGAGGCGTGTCGAAACCTGCTTCTGTTCTGGATCGAGCGCGGAGTGAAGATCTTCCGCGTCGACAACCCCCACACCAAGCCGCTCGCGTTCTGGGAGTGGGCGCTGCGCGACATCCACGAAAAGCACCCGGAAGTGCTGTTCTTGTCGGAGTCGTTCACGCGCCCGAATCGTCTGAAGTCGCTCGGCAAGCTCGGCTTCAACCAGAGCTACACCTACTTCACCTGGAAGAACTCGGCCTGGGAGCTCAAAGAGTACATGGAGGAGCTGATCCAGCCCGAGATGCAGAGCTATTTCAGGCCCAACTTCTTCGCCAACACGCCGGACATCTTGCACGAGTACCTGCAGAGCGGCGGACGGCCGGCCTTTCGGATCCGGCTCGTGCTCGCGGCGACGCTCTCACCTAGTTACGGCATCTACAGCGGCTTCGAGCTGTGTGAAAACGTGCCGGTCCGCCACGGCAGTGAAGAGTATCTGGACTCCGAAAAGTACGAGCTCAAGGCGCGCGATCTGAACGCCTACGGCAACATCAAGCAGGACGTGGCGCGCATCAACCGCATCCGTCGCGAGAATCCGGCGCTGCACGAGCTCGGCAACCTCGAGTTTTTGCACTCGGAGTACGAGGGCGTGCTCGCGTATCGAAAGTACGCCCCCAACAACGAGATCCTGGTGGTCGTGAACCTCGATCCGTTCCACGCGCACGAGACGATGATCCACGTGCCGATCCAGCGCCTCGGCATCGCCGACGGCGAGCCGTACGAGGTCGCCGACTTGCTGAGCGGCGCTCGCTACACCTGGCGCGGCGCACGCAACTTCGTCCGGCTCGACCCGAACGATCGCGTGGCCCACGTGTTCCGCGTCTCACGGCGGGTAGACTGAGCTCGATGCGGACCCGGCCCGGGAAACCCCATCCGCTCGGCGCCACCTGGGACGGCGAGGGCGTCAATTTCGCGCTGTTCTCGCAGCACGCCAGCGGGATCGAGCTGTGCCTGTTCGATTCGGCCTCGTCGCCGGCGGAGTCCGCGCGCATCCCGCTGACCGAGCGCACCAACGGCGTTTGGCACATCTACTTGCCCGACGTCCGCCCGGGCCAGCTCTACGGTTACCGCGTGGACGGGCCGTACGCGCCCGACGACGGGCACCGCTTCAACCGCAACAAGCTCTTGCTCGATCCGTACGCCAAGGCGATCGGCGGCACGGTCACCTGTGTCGATCAGGTGTTCGGCTATCGGCTCGGCGATCCGGCGCTCGACCGCTCCTTCGACCAGCGCGACAGCGCGCCGCACGTCCCGAAGAGCATCGTGGTCGAGACGGCGTTCAGCTGGGGCGACGACCGGCCACCAGCGGTGCCGTGGAGCCGTACGCACATCTACGAGTGCCACGTCCGCAGCATGACGATGCGCCACCCCGAGGTGCCCGAGCACCTGCGCGGCACCTTCCTCGGCCTGGCGTCGGAGCCGATCATCGATCACCTGCGTTCGCTGTCGGTCACCGCCGTCGAGCTCTTGCCCGTGCAGCAGACGCTGAGCGAGCGGCGCCTCACCGATCTCGGCCTCAACAATTACTGGGGCTACAACACGATCGGCTTCTTTGCGCCGGATCCGCGGTTTGCAACGCGCAAGCTCGGCCAGCAGGTCAACGAGTTCAAGACCATGGTCAAGACCCTGCATCGGGCAGGGATTGAGGTGATCCTCGACGTGGTCTACAACCACACGGGTGAAGGCAATCACCTGGGGCCGACGCTGTGCTTCCGCGGCATCGACAACCGCGCCTATTACAAGCTCGATCGGGAGCGCCCGTCGAGCTACCTCGACTACACCGGCTGCGGGAACAGCCTGGAGGTCTCCAATCAGCGCACGCTGCAGCTGATCTTGGACAGCCTGCGGTACTGGGTGCAGGACATGCACGTCGACGGCTTCCGCTTCGACCTGGCCGTGACGCTCGCGCGCGACCCGTACGACTTCGAACAATCGGCTCGCTTCTTCGCGACCGTCCAGCAAGACCCGGTGCTGTCGCAGGTCAAGTTGATCGCCGAGCCGTGGGATGTCGGCCCGAACGGCTACCGGGTCGGGGGGTTTCCACCGGGCTGGGCCGAGTGGAACGCGCGCTATCGTGACTGCGTTCGGCGCTTCTGGCGTGGGGACGAGGGTCAGGTACCCGAGTTGGCTTCGCGGTTGTCGGGCTCGAGCGACATTTTTCAAGGCGGCGATCGCGGGCCGTTCGCCAGCATCAATTTCGTCACCTGCCACGACGGCTTCACTCTCAACGATCTGGTGAGCTACGAGCAGAAGCACAATCTCGCGAACGGCGAAGAAAACCGCGACGGCAGCAACGACAACCAGAGCAAGAACTGGGGGGTCGAAGGCGAAACCCGCTCGCAGCAGATCTTGCGGCTCCGCGACCGCATGAAGAAAAACATGCTGGCCACGCTGGCCTTCTCGCAGGGCGTCCCGATGATTTCCCACGGGGACGAGCTCGGTCGCACGCAGGGCGGAAACAACAACGCCTACTGTCAAGACAATGACATCGGCTACATGCACTGGGGTGGAGACGATCGCGCCCGCGAATTGCTCCACTTCACGCGCGAAGTTTTCGCAATCACGCGCACGAACCGCGTATTCCGACGACGCCGCTTCTTCGACGGCGATCCGATTAGCCACAGCGGCATCAAGGACGTGTCCTGGGTCCGCCCCGAGGGTGGCGAAATGGGGCATGAGGACTGGAACAACCCCAAAAATCACGCGCTCGGCATGTTGATCCACGGCGATTCGTCCGACGACGTCGACGAGCGCGGCCGACCGACTCGGGGACAAACGCTGCTCTTGCTCATGAACGCTGGGATCCGAGCGCGCACCTTTCTTTTGCCCTCGTTACCCGAAATTGGCCATTGGCAAGAAATGGTGAATACCGCGCAAGCCCCGCGCAAGGTTCCCAAAGGGAATGCGATTGGCGTTGCGCCGCACTCCCTGGTGCTGCTTTGCTACGTGACCTGAGGCACCAGCTCTCTGTTGCCGTCCGTCTGGAATTCCGATGAACCTTTCCGAAGTCGATCCGGTACTCGGTGGCGACCCCACGCTCGTCACCCTCTTGGCTGAAGATCGCATGCACGAGCCGCACGCGCTGCTCGGCGCGCACGCGGCCCGGCTGGGTGAGACCGACGGTGTGGTCGTCCGCGGTTATCACCCCGACGCCGTCGAAGCCACGCTGATCTTCGGCAACGAGCTGGTGAGCATGAAGCCGCTCGGGCACGGGCTGTTTGCGGCCTTCTTGCCCGCGGTGCAGGCGCCGATCGCGTACCGCTTGCGCTTCCACTTCGCGGACGGTCAGGTCTGGGAGCGTCAGGATCCATACCGGTTCCTGCCCACGATAGGTCCGCTCGATCAGTACCTGTTCGGCGAAGGGACGCACGGCAACCTGTGGCGGGTGCTCGGTGCTCACGTGCGGGTGGTGGATCAGGTGCGCGGGACGGCCTTCTCGGTCTGGGCGCCGAACGCCAAACGCGTGAGTTTGGTCGGGGATTTCAACCGCTGGGACGGCCGGCTGTTCCCGATGCGCCAGCTCGGTTCCTCCGGCGTGTGGGAGCTGTTCGTGCCCGACGTCGAGGCGGGCGCGCTCTACAAGTTCGAGATCAAGACGCAGGAGGGCGCGCTGCGGCTCAAGACCGATCCGTTCGCGCGCGAGATGGAGCTGCCGCCGGCCACGGCGTCGCGCGTCAACGAGTCGCACTACGGCTGGGGCGACGACGCCTGGATGAAGGCGCGCGCCGCCCGCGACATCCGCCGTGAGCCGCTCTCGATCTACGAGGTGCACCTGGGCTCGTGGGCGCGCGTTCCGGAAGACGGGCACCGCTGGCTCACCTACCGCGAGATCGCGCCGCGCCTCGTGGCGCACGTGCAGAAGCTCGGCTTCACGCACGTCGAGCTGATGCCGATCGCCGAGCACGCGTTCTATCCGTCCTGGGGCTACCAAGTGACGGGCTACTTCGCGCCGACCTCGCGCTACGGCCGCCCCGATGATTTCCGCTTTTTCGTGGACTATTGCCACCAGCACGGCATCGGCGTGATCACCGACTGGGTGCCGGCGCACTTCCCGAAGGACGACTTCTCGCTGCGGCGCTTCGACGGCACGGCGCTGTTCGAGCACGAAGACGCGCGCATGGGCGAGCACCCCGACTGGGGCACGCTGATCTTCAACTACGGCCGGCGTGAGGTCAGAAACTTCCTGATCGCGAACGCCCTGTACTGGTTGCAGGAGTTTCACCTCGACGGGCTGCGCGTCGATGCCGTGGCCTCGATGCTGTACCTCGACTACAGCCGCAAGGACGGCGAGTGGCTGCCGAACCCGTACGGCGGCCACGAGAACCTCGACGCGATCGAGTTTTTGCGCGAGTGCAACACCGTGATCCACCGCGAGGTTCCCGGCGCGTTCACGGTCGCCGAGGAGTCAACCGCCTGGGGCGGCATCACGCGGCCAGGCAGTGAGGGCGGGCTGGGCTTCACCTTCAAATGGAACATGGGCTGGATGCACGACACGCTGGCCTTCTTTTCGAAGGAGCCCGTGCACCGCAAGTTCCACGTGGATCAGCTGACCTTCGCGATGCTCTACGAGCACACCGAGGTGTTCATCAACTCGATTTCCCACGACGAGGTCGTGCACGGCAAAGCGAGTTTGATCGACAAGATGCCCGGAGACCTGTGGCAGAAGCTCGCGAACCTGCGGCTGCTCTACACCTACCAATACACGCGCCCCGGTAAGCAGCTGCTGTTCATGGGCGCCGAGTTCGGCCAGCACAGCGAGTGGAACTGCGACACTTCCCTCGACTGGCACCTGTCGGAAGAGCCGCAGCGCCGTGCGCTCGGCGAGTTCCTGTCGGAGCTGTCCAAGGTGTACCGCGCGACCCCGGCGTTCTGGCGCGCGGACACCGGGCCCGGCAGCTTCGAGTGGATCGACTGCTCGGACCGGGACAACACCGTGCTCTCGTTCATGCGCCGGGACGGCAACGACGTCGCGGTCGTGGTCCTCAACTTCACGCCCGTTCCGCGGGAAAACTACCGGATCGGCGTGCCTCTGCCCGGCCGCTACGTGGAGCGGCTCTCGAGCGACGATCTGCGCTTCGGCGGCTCGGAGTTCGAGACGCTGACGGTCGTCGAGGCCGACCCGATCTCGATTCACGGCCGCGATCACTCGGTCAAGCTCAAGATCCCCCCGCTCGGCGCGCTGATCCTGTCGCCGTCGAAGTGACGGATGGCATGTTCATCGTCGAGCTGATCTACAAGGCCGAGCTCGCCGAGATCGACGCGGCCATGAAGCCGCACATGGCTTTTCTGAACCAGCACTACGCTTCGGGCCGGTTCGTGATGTCGGGGCGCAAGGTGCCGCGCGACGGCGGCGTGATCCTGGTCACGGGCGACGACCGCGCCGAGGTCGAGGCGCTGGTTCGACAGGATCCGTTCGTGTCGCGCGGCCTCGCCGAGTTCCGGCTGATTCAGTTTCGCGTCAGCCAGCGAGCGAAGAGCATCGATCCCTCGATCGAGTGAGGGACCGGGCGCGCTCAGCCGCGGCGGATCACTGACGAAGTCCGTATTCAGCGGCTGAAGCGCACGTTCACGCGCAGCGCAGTCGCCGCCGGGTCGCCGGAACGATCGAGCGCCGGCACGAAGCGCTTGGTCATCATGCACGCGCGGGCGGCCTGACCGAAGCCCTGCCCGGCGGGGTTTTCGGCCACGACACGCGCGCTCGAAACGGCGCCGTTCTTGCCGATCGTGACCAGCACCGAGGCCTGCGCGGTATCGTTCGAGGCGTTCCGCGGGAAGAAGCCGCGACACGGGTCGCTCTCGTTGAGGCGGGGAGCCCGGCTCAGATCGCTGGCTGCGACCAGGCCGTCGCCCGCGGGGCGCTTGGCTCCGGCTTCCACCGTGTCGCCGCGGTTCGCGACGCCGACTCGCGCTCCGGCCTTGCCGGCCGCGGCTTTACCGCCGATCGCCACGACGCCACCCCCGTAGGTGGTGCCGTTGGGATCCGAGACGAAGTCCACGGGTTCGTTGGACTGTTCGCGCCTCGCCTCGGGCTCGGCGGTGAGCAGGCGCCCGGCTTGCGCCGGCTCGGGTGCCCGCTCGACGGG
>JALYWZ010000006.1 GCA_030852505.1 Myxococcota bacterium
CGCGGATCGCAGTTCGCGCGGGTCGCGGCGCCGGAGCTCGTGATGACGGATAGAACGACGGTTGCGGATCTAGGCGTCGGAGTCGGGCTGCGTGTTCCGCATTATCGCGGCGTGCTCGAACGCCGGCCGCCGCTCGATTTCTTCGAGATCATCAGCGAGAATTTCATGGTGCCCGGGGGCAAGCCCCGACATCACCTGGAGCGCGTCCTCGAAACGTACCGGGTGGTCCAGCACGGCGTTTCGCTCGACATCGGCGGTCCACAGGGCCCGAGCCCCGAGTACCTGCAGCGCTTGAAAGCGCTGGCGCGCGAAACGGGCACCCCGTGGGTGAGCGACCACTTTTGTTGGTGTGGCTCGAGCGGCGTCCACCTTCACGATCTGCTGCCGCTCCCGTACACGGAGGAGGCGATCCATCGCGTTTCGGAGCGAGCGCGCGCGGTGCAGGACACGCTCGAGCTTCCGTTCGCGCTCGAAAACACCTCCAGCTACCTGACGTACCGTTCGAGCTCCATGCCGGAGTGGGAGTTCCTCACGGAAATCACCGAGCGCGCCGACATCGGGTTGTTGCTCGACGTGAACAACATTTACGTCTCGTCCTACAATCACGGTCTCGACCCCATTCGGTTCCTGGAGGGCATTCCCGCACACCGCGTGGTTCAGATCCACGTCGCCGGGCACACCCACGTCGGCGAATACATCATCGACACGCACCGCGGGCCGATCTTGCCTCCGGTTTGGGATCTGTACCGGCTCGCCATCGAGCGAATCGGCTCGGTATCGACGCTCATCGAGTGGGACGACGCCATCCCCGAGCTCGACGTGCTGCTCGCCGAGGCCGACCGAGCTCGCTCGGAGCGGGACCGAGCGCTCGCGGCCCGCGCTCGCGGCGAGACCTCGGTCGACGTCGAGGCCGTTCGGGAGGCGCTGAGCGCTCTGCGCGGCCAGCCCGCGGTCCGGGACCCGGGATGGCTGCACGGAGGGCCCCGCGAAAGCGCCGGAAAAGAGACCGATCACGAGGCCGCTTAGCGTGTCCGAGCTCGACCGGCTCCAGCACTTCATCAGCGCGGCGCTGCGACGCCGCCGCGATCTCAGCAACGATCCCGTGATCGTTGCCGAGGCCGAGCGAGACATCGACGCGACGTCTCATTTCTCACCCGCTCGCCACCTGGAGATCTACCGAGAGCAGTTTTGGCTGCGGCACACGCACTCGCTACTCGAAGATTTCCCCGGGATTGCCGGGATCCTCGGGCAAGCCCAGTGGGAGCGGCTGGTGGAGGAGTACCTCTTGGCGCACCCCCCGACGAGCTTCAGTCTGCGCGACCTCGGCGAAAAACTCCCAGCGTTCCTGGAAAGCGCCGACTTTCTCGCGCACCGGGAGCTGGTCCTCGATATGGGTCGGCTCGAGTGGGCTCACATCGAGGTGTTCGACGCACCCGCGCTGCCGCCGCTCTCTCCCGAGGCCGTGACGACGCTCGACGAGGAGGCCCTCGCCTCGGCGCGCCTGGTACTCTCGCCCGCGCTGCGACTGCTCCACTTGTCGTACCCTGTCCCCGAGCTGCGGAACCGCCTGCTTTCGGCGAAGGGCTCGCCGGTGGATCTGCCGTTGCCCGAGCCGAGCCCCAGCCGGCTCGTGCTGTACCGGCGCGAGTTGTCCACCGTTCATTGCCGACTGCGGCGCGCGCCGTTCGCGTTGCTCGAGGCTCTGAGTCGCGGTGTGAGTCTGGGCAACGCCTGCGAACTCGTCTGCGCGCTCGGTGACGCAGAGGCTGCGAGCGTCGAGCGCGAAGTCGCGACGTGGTTCGCGGACTGGGTCGCTCGGGGCTTCATCGTCGCAGTGCGCTAGTCCTCTCGCAAAAGAACGAGAACGGGCGAGAACGGAACAGCCGCGATAAATCCTCGGAAAATCGGCCACTTCATGCTTGCTCAGGGCAGCATGGCTTGCTAGGCCGAGCATGTGGGACCCGTCGCGCTCAGAGTCGAGCAGGCCCGTCGAGAGCGGGGTGCTGCGCTCATGGGCGTGCTCAACGTGACGCCCGACTCGTTCTACGACGGCGGCCGCTACTCGAACGCCGAGTCCATCGCAGAGCGCGTGGTCGACCTGGTGCGAGAAGGGGCGGACATCATCGACGTCGGCGGCGAGTCGACCCGCCCGCGCGCCGACCCGGTTCCCGCCACCGAACAGATCGCACGCGTCGAGGGCGCCGTGCGAGCCGCCGTGGAGAGCGGCGCGCTCGTGTCCATCGACACGGGCAGCCCCGAGGTCGCCGAGCGCGCGTTGTCGCTGGGCGCGTCGATCGTGAACGACGTCACCTGCCTCGCCGATCCGGAGCTCGCCGCCGTGAGCGCTCGTTTTGGCGCGGTGTTGATCGTCATGCACTCGCGCGGCCCGATGCAGCGGATGGCCGGCTTCTCGCAATACGCCGAAGACGGGTACGGGGACGTCGTCGAGGACGTGCTGAGCGAGTGGCGCAGCGCGCGCGACCGAGCCGTCGCCGCCGGCATGCCCGAGAGCCAGGTCTGGTTGGATCCGGGGATCGGCTTCGCCAAGAGCGCGCGTCAGTCGTACGCCCTGCTCACGGGGCTGGAGCGGCTGTGTGGGGAAGGCGTGCCCGTCGTGGTGGGGGCCAGCCGGAAATCGTTCATTTCGGCCGCGGATGCGGCGCCGCCGGAGAAGCGCCTGGCCGGGAGCCTGGCAGCGGGCCTCTCCGCCGCGAGCCGCGGGGCGGCGGTGCTCCGCGTCCACGACGTGGGAGAAATGCGCCAGGCGTTGGCGGTCGAGCGGGCGATCCGTCTCGGGCTCGCGCCTGCGCCCCAGGGCTCCGCGGGGGTGCAGCATGCCTGACACCATCCGCACCTATTTCGAGAACCTGACCTTTTTGCGCGTGCTGCGCGACGCGCTCGACATTTTCCTCGTTTACTACCTCGTGTATCGCGCGCTGCTCGTGCTGCGCGGGACGCGCGCCATGCAGGTCGGGCTCGGCCTCGGCGTGGTGTTCTTGATTTACCTGGGGGCGCGCTACCTGCAGCTCGTCACGGTGTTCAGCATCCTGAACACGTTCATCGCGCAGGTGTTCCTGATCATCATCGTGGTGTTTCAGAGCGACATCCGCCGGGGCCTCCAGCGCGTCGGTAGCCGCGCCTGGCTTCGGAATTTGTCGCGCTCCCAGGAAATGCGCGTGATCGACGCGGTGGTCGAGGCCTCGACCGAGCTCGCGCGCCACCGTATCGGCGCCATCATCACCTTCGAGCAAGACGCGAACCTCGACGAGTTCGTCGGCATCCACAAAGGGCACGTGATCGACGCGCAGGTCAGCCCCGAGCTGCTCGTGTCGCTGTTCCTGCCAGAAGGCATGAACAAGCTACACGACGGCGCGGTCGTGATCCGCAACTTCCGGATCGCCAAGGCCGGCGTGTTCTTCCCGATGAACGACGCGCGGGTGGTCGACGAGAGCTTCGGCTCGCGGCATCGAGCCGCGCTCGGCATCACGGAAGAGACCGACGCCGTGGTGGTGATCGTCAGCGAAGAGCGCGGCACGATCAGCTTCTGCTTCAACGGCAACATCGCCTCGAACCTCGACGGGCCGAAGCTCCGCACCATGCTCGAGGCCATGTTCCGGCCCGAGGTGCGAAAGAAGCGCGGGCGCCGCAAGCCGGAAACCAAGCGGGATTCGCAGGAGCTGACCCGGACGGTGCCGGATCCGCGCTCGGCGCGCGACACCGAGATCATGCACCACCGGATCAGCCTGGTCGCTGACTCGACGCCCGCCGAGTTGCCGCCAAACACGCAGCGCGAGTCGTCCTTGCTCCGCCAGCCGATGCCCGGCACACCGCCGAGCTCCTCGGCCCCGTTGCGCACTCCGGCTCCGATCCGCACGCCGACCCACGTCGATCCCGAGAAACCCGAAGGTGGGGCCGAGCCGGGGCCGCACAGCGAGTGAGCATGAGCCCGATCCCGGCTTCGATCTTGGCATTCATCAAGGAGTCGTTCACCGAGAACGTCGGGCTGAAGGCTCTGTCGCTCGGTTTGGCGGTTGGGCTGTTCGCGTTCCTCTACGGGCAGCAGGACGAGCAGCAACGCACGGTCGAGGTCGGCGTGGTGACGCGGCCACCGCCGGAAGACGCGAACCGCGAGCTGATGACGCAGATGCCGCCCACGATCCACGTCACGCTGCGGGGCCCGGCGCGCGCGCTCGACGAGCTCAACCAGGCGCGCATTCCGCCGGTCGAGATCGACCTCCGCCAGGGTCACAGAAAGCAGATCGTGTTCGACCCCAGCATGTTCAGCGTCGAGGACGCGCGCATCACGATCATCGATCCGCCCAGCATCGACCTCGACTGGGAGGACGTGATTTCCCGGCAGATCCCGGTGCAGGCGTCGATCTCGGGCCAACCGGCGAGCGGCTACGTGATCAAGGGTGAGCCCGAGGTGGATCCGCCGACCATCACCGTCCGCGGACCGACGAGCTTGATCGAGGTGATGCAGTTCGCGCGGCTCGCTCCCTTCGACGTGTCGGGGCTGAGCGAGGGCACTCATCGCCGCCGGATCGCGATCGACGCGCCACCTTCACGCGTGCGTTTCATCGGCCCGACCTCGGCGGCCGTCAGCGTCGTGATCGCGCGCCGCTTGAGCGAAGCCAAATTCGAGAATCGGCCGGTCGAGGTGGTGGGCGTCGTCGGCGCCACGGTCGTGCCACGCACGGTCGATGTCACGGTGGTTGGCCCGCCGGAGATCGTGCGCGCCCTGAAGGCGGACCAGGTCGTGCCCCGCGCGGATCTGACGGCGATCCCCGAGCTCAACCTGACCCGTCACGGTACGGCGGTGGTCAAGCTCAGCGTCGAGCTGGTCAAGGCGGAGGCCGAAATCCAGCCACCCAGCGTCAACGTTCGCTTCTGAGCGAGCGCAGTATACGCGCCCCGTTTGCGCGGCGTCGCAACGCTTGCGTGCCTCCGGTGAGCCAGGTGAACGGATCAGCCTGAATTGAGCTGGGACGACGAGCGGCACGCGGGTTGCTCTCGCCCTGCACGAATGACGCTCTGCGTGTTGGCGGCGCTCGTGCTCACGGCTGCCGCCGCGTCTGCCCGTGCCGAGCCTGATACCAATGAGCCGGAGCTCGACACTTTCCTGGACGAAGCCGGGGAGTGGCGCCCGGCCCGCGACGCTTACCGGAGCTGGTTGTCGCCCCATCATCGCGCGGCGAGCCCCGCGCGTGCCGCAGCCGAAGGCACGTTGTTCGTCCTGCTCGGGACGGCCTACTACTGGGTAGACCCGCTCGCGAACTCGGTCGACTGGGACTTCCCGAGCTTCGGCTCGAAGCTCCGGTTCGAGAGTGTTCGACTCGACAACAACTTCTTCGCGACGAATCACCTCTTGCACCCCTTTGCGGGGGCCTCGGTGTACGGGTTTGCGAGGGTGAACGGGCTCGGCGTTGCGCCGGCCTTCGGATACGCGGTCGCCTCGAGCGCGGTCTGGGAGTTCGGACTCGAGTATCGCGAGCAGGCCAGCATCAACGACCTGGTGTTCACGCCGTTCGGCGGAGCGGCGCTCGGCGAGAGCCTATTCCAGTTGGGAGCTTACCTGAACAGCGCTCCTGGCAGCGGCAACCTCTGGACCCGGGTTGCCCGGGTCACGCTCGGCCTTCCTCAGTACCTGCACGACTCGCTCGACGATGGCCGCGCCCCGCGCGAACCGCCTGCCGACGCGCTGGGACTGAGCTCCGCCTACTGGCACCAGTTCTCCGTGGCCTACGAGCACGCGTTCGTGCACGCCCGCGACGGCGAGGAGCGCGTGCAGGGGTTCGAGCTGACGAGCCAGATCGTCGCCATGCCCGGCTTCTTGCGGCCGGGGCGCTTCAGCCGCGCCTTTGCCGACGGCAACTTCAGCGAGCTCTCCTGGCGCATGGCTTGGGGAAAGAGCGGACTGGACGACGTCGATCTGTGGGCGATGGCCGACCTTGCCGGATTTTACCAACAAGACGTTCGCGGCGTGCACGATGCACGGCGAGGCACCGCCGCCAAGATGGCGCTCTCGACCGCCCTGCGCTTCAACCAGCGAGAGCTCGCCGAGCGCGCGGATCGCTTTGCCATCGCGCATCTGCTCGGGCCACATGTGGGGCTCTGGTTTTTGAAGGGCGAGCTGAGGGGGCACGCGGACTTCAGCATTCACCCCGATTTCGCCGGCGTGCACCCGCTGGGCTTCGAAATCTGGGAGGGCGGGCGCGAGCGCGGCGGAGTGAAGACGATCCTTGCCCGGCATCGGTACTATTACGCGTTCGGATACTCCTTTCGTGCGCGTGGGAACCTCACGTTCGGGCGCGTCGGGCTGGAGGCTCACTCGAGCTACGGAGCTTACGATTCGCTCGAGGGCATCGACCGCTGGCAGGACCAGGTCACGCGCGACGTCCCGATGCGCGATACGGTGCTCGAGTACGGCGCTTCCTTCGGCTTGCGTCCGAGCGGAGCGCTCAGGTTGCGACTCGAAGTGGACGAGCTTCGCCGTTCGGGGACGATGGGCAACGACAGCGCGGCGCTGAGCGAGCGGCGCATCGGCAGCAATCTGGGGATCGTGTTTTGACCCGCGCCGCCTTCGCGGTGCCCATCGTGGCCGTCTCTCTCGGCTGCTCGCCGATCGCGAGCTTCCGTCCGGCTGCGGGCTTCACGCACGGTAACTCGCTCGAGTTCGGCATGGGCGGCGTGACCATCAGCCGCCGGCCGTACGTCATCGAAGAGTCGCGCGCGGTAGGCCAATTCTGGGTGAGCAGCGAACAGTCACCGAGCCGCAACCTGAGCATCCTGGGCGCGTTCGATGACGAGGCGCTCTCGCTGGGCGTCTCTCTGCGGCTCCGGTTCTCGAGGACGCATACGTTCGTGGCCGCGGTGGACGGCGAGCTCGGCTACCTGTTTGCGGGCTTGAGCCTGCCTTTTTCAGTGCGCGTCGTGGACGAGATCTGGCTGTACGCCGGGCCTCGCCTGGGTAACTGGGGGTTGGATCCGCTGTTCGGCGCCCCGGTGGGTGCGAGCGTTCGCGTTTACGAGGGGTTTCATCTGCGCGGCGAGTGGCAGCGCAGCTACCAGGATTTCAAGATCTACAATCGTCGCGATCACTTCGGATTCGCCGCGGCATATCAGTTCTGAGGCGCGGGTGAAGCCCACTCGTACGCTGCTTCGAGGTGCGCGACGACCGGGAGGTGGTCGGAGCCGCCGCCGGTCAGTACGAACGCGTTCAGCGGCGCGAACGCGCGATCGAACAACACGTGATCGATGGTCATCTCGAGCTGTCCGCCCACCGAGCGGCCGAGCCACGTGGGCTGCCCCGGATGAAAGAGCGGCAGCGCGTTTCGATATCCCTGGTCTTCGAGTCGCTCCACCGCGTCCCCGTTCACGCCCTCGTTGAAGTCTCCGAGGATGACGTTCGGGATCCCTCCGAGCAAATGCCGCTCGTACGACGCGAGCTGATACCGGTGGTCGCTCTCGGTATCTACGAAAGAAGCGAAAGGGTTGCCGTCGCCGCCGTCGAAGATTGCGCGCAGGTGTACGTTCAGCACCTGAACCTCGCCCGCCGGCGTCGCGACCACCACGTGCCAGGCAGGGTGCCAGCCTTCGGGAACCGTGTAGACCCCGTAGTCTTGCAGCGGATAGCGAGACAACACGCCGAGCCCGTCCGGACCCTCGAGCGGATGGAAGAGGCGGTACGGGTACTCGAGCGCGAACCGCTCGACCAGCGAGCGCTGCCACGCGGCGTTGATCTCCTGCAGGCAGATCACGTCGCCTCGCGTCTCGGCGATTACGTCGAGGGTGCGCCGGTTGCCCGCCTCTGGGTAGTGCACGTTGTACGAGACGAGGCGGTAGTGGGGGACGCCGGGTGTCGGGTCACGCGGCTCGAGCGGCGCCTCGCCGCAAGCCACGAAAGCGAGCCACAGGATCGCTGCGGAACGAAGCATGTTCGCAACAAGCTGACATCGCGCGTTGGCTTCGCAATCCCCGCCTGCAGCGGTTTCTGAACGCTACACGCTGCGCAGGGCTTGCCCGGCCTCGACCGGGTTCGGCGCAAACCTTGCGTCGCTCTCGGGAAAAGGGCTGGATTCTCGCGGATCCGCAACGAGGACGCTCAGGTACGTGTCTTGCTCCAGCGGCGAGAGTGAAGCCGACGATCCAAGTCTCGAGCCGGAGCCCGGCGGGCGCCGAGACCGTGCTCCGCTGCAGCGGGCTGCACAAGGTCTACCGCATGGGCGAAGTCGATGTACGCGCGCTGGACGGCGTCGATTTCGAGTTGGGTTCGGGAGAGCTGCTGGTCCTACTAGGCCCATCCGGCAGCGGTAAGTCCACCTTGCTGAACATTCTGGGCGGGCTCGACGTGCCGAGTGATGGGCAGGTGTTCTTCCGGGATCGGGAGCTGTCGCTGGCAGGGGAGGACGAGCTCACCGACTACCGGCGTCGCCACGTTGGGTTCGTGTTCCAGTTCTACAACCTGATCCCCAGCCTGACCGCGCGCGAGAACGTCGAGCTCGTCACGGACATCGCGGACGATCCACTCGAGGCCGAAGAGGCGCTAGAGCTGGTCGGCCTGGGCGAGCGTTTGGATCACTTCCCGGCGCAGCTCTCTGGCGGAGAACAACAGCGGGTCGCCATCGCTCGCGCCGTCGCCAAGCGGCCCTCGCTCCTGCTCTGCGACGAGCCGACGGGGGCGCTCGACTTTCGCACCGGGATCCTGGTGCTCGAGGTAATAGAGCGCGTCAACCGCGAGCTCGGCGCCGCCACGGCGGTGATCACCCACAACGCGCCGATCGCCGAGATCGCCGATCGCGTCGTGACGCTGGGGGACGGTAAAGTTCAAGGAGTACGTCGCGAGGGTCGCCGGCTCCGTGCGCGCGACCTGCGTTGGTGAGCGGAATGTCCGTGACGGCGCTCGACAGGAAGCTCTTCCGCGAGACCTGGCGGCTCAAAGGGCAGATCCTCACCATCGCGCTGGTGCTGGCGAGCGGGATCATCTGCTTCGTGTCGCTGGGCGGCACCTACGCGTCTCTCGCCAGTGCCCAGGAGAGCTACTACGACCGCACGCGCTTCGGGCACGTGTTCGCGCGGGCCGAGCGCGTCCCCGAGCAGGTGGCGCGGCAAATCGAGGCGCTGCCTGGGGTCGAGACGGTTCAGACCCGCGTGGTGGCCGAGGCCACGGCTCCGATCGAGGGTATGCAGCGACCCGCTTACGCGCGCGTCCTGTCCGTTCCCGCGCGCCAGGCCCCGCTCAACAACGCGGTCAGCCTGGTGCGTGGTCGCTTGCCGGAGCCGGGCAGCGCCGACGAGGTGGTCGTGCTCGAGGCGTTTGCGCTGGCGCACGGCATCGAGCCCGGACAGCGCATTCCGGTGGTCATCGACGGCAGGCTAAAATCGCTGCGCGCCGTCGGTGTGGCCCTCTCTCCCGAGTTCGTGTTCGCGGCGAGGCCGGGGGCAATGACCGACGACCCCAAGCGCTTTGCCGCGCTCTGGATGGAACGCAACGCGCTGGCGGCCTCTTTGAACCTCGAGGGTGCCTTCAACGACGTGACTCTGCGCCTCTCGCCCGGAACCGCCGAGAAGCCGGTGATCGACGCCCTCGATCGCTTGCTCGAGCCGTACGGGTCGAACGGCGCGACTCCGCGCCGTGACCAGCTCTCGCATCGGATCGTGAGCCAGGAGCTCAGTCAGCTCGAGATGCTCTCGACCATGATCCCGGCGGTGTTCCTGGCCGTCGCGGCCTTTCTCGTGAACCTGGTGCTGGCCCGGCTGATCCGCCTGCAGCGCGGAGAGATTGCGACCTTGAAGGCGATCGGTTATCGAAACTTCAAGATCGCGCGCCACTACCTCGGCCTCGTGCTGGTAGTGATGGTGCCGGGTGCACTGCTCGGAGTTGCCGGGGGCTACTGGCTGGGCCGCAGCGTGCTCGGACTCTACGCGCACTCCTACCGCTTTCCGGAGCTGGTTTTTCGGCCTCCCGTCGCGCTGATCGCGATCGCGGTACTGGTCAGCACGGCTTCGGCGCTCGCTGGAGCGCTCGGCGCCGTGCGGGGAGCGATCAAGCTGCAGCCGGCCGTGGCCATGCAACCGCCGGCTCCGGCACGCTATCGGCGGAGCGTTATCGAACGCTTCGGGCTCGAGTCGCTGTTCGGCCCCAACGGCATGATGATAGTGCGCGAGCAGCTGCGCCGCCCGGTCCGCACCTTGCTCTCGTCGCTCGGCGTCGCCGGCGCGGTCTCGTTGTTGATCCTGAGCCATTTTGCGTGGGACTCGCTGCTCGCTTACTTCGAAGGCACCTTCCGACGTGAGCAGCGTCAGGACGTCGCCGTGATCTTCGCCCGGCCGGTCTCGCCGCGCGTGGTCGGCGAGCTACGGCAGCTGCGCGGCGTGGATGTGGTCGAGGGGCTGCGAGCGGTCCCGGTGAGGATCCGCCACGAGCAGCGAGCTCGCGATTCGGTGATCATGGGCGTGCCCGCGGGCGCCAAGCTACGGCGATTGATCGGCAAGAGCGGCCGGGAGATCCCGCTGCCCGCCGACGGCGTGCTCCTGACCCGGACGCTCGGGGAGGTGCTCGGGCTCAGGATTGGCGACCGCGCCAGGCTCGAGCTCCGAGACGGTGAGCACCGCAGCGTTCTGCCCGTCGTGGCCGGGTTCGTGGACGAAGCCATCGGGCTCCAGATCTACGCGGAATCCAAGATGCTGGCGGCGCTGGAGGCGGACTCGGGAGCGGTGTCGTCGGTGCTGCTCAAGGTGGATGCGCGTGAGCTCGCGCGCGTTCACGCGGTGCTGCGCCGGTCGCCACAGGTGATCGACGTGTCGGAGATCCGGAGCGACATGCAGCGGCTGCTCGATCTGAACGCTTCGGTGATGGACGTGTGGACGCTGGTGTCGATCCTGCTCTCGGCGAGCGTCGTCTTCGGTGTCGTCTACAACAACGCGCGCATCGGGTTGGCAGCGCGCGGCCGCGACCTCGCCAGCTTGCGCGTCCTCGGCTTCAGGCGCCGCGAGGTGTCGGCGATCTTGCTCGGCAGCCAGGCCATCGAGGTTGCGATCGCCATCCCGGTAGGGCTCGCGCTCGGCGTGCTCTGGGCACGGCAATTCATGAGCTCCGTGGATCAGGAGACCTTCCGCTGGGTCGTGGTTGTCACGCCGCGAACGTACCTGCTGTCGATCGCCGTCACGCTGCTGGCGGCGGCGGCGAGCGCCCTCTGGGTGCGCCGCAGCCTGGATTCCCTCGATCTCGTGTCCGTTCTCAAAGCCAGAGAGTAAATGCCATGTCCGCACTCGCCAGCCCGCTCCGAAAGAACCACGAACCCGCCGAGCCACCGAAACCGGTGGCAGCGAGCACTGCCGTTGGCCGCGCGGCGCGCGAGAGACGCCGAAGGCTCGGGCGTAACCTGAGGCACGCGCTGTTTGCGGTGGCGCTGCTCGCAGCATCCGCCGGCACGGTGTGGGCGCTGCGCCCGCAGCCGGTGGCGGTCGACGTGACCCAGGTGGCGCGCGGACCCCTGTCCACGATCATCGACGAGAGCGGCACGACCCGCGTGATCGATCGCTTCGTGGTCTCCGCGCCCGTGGCCGGCAGCGTCTCACGCCTGAACCTCGAGCCCGGAGACGTCGTGAAGGAAGGCGATGCTCTGGCTGAAATTGCCCCCAGCCAGTCACCGTTGCTCGACGAGCGCACTCGCGCGGAAGCCGAGGCGCGCCTCGGCGCGGCAGTGTCGGCGGTGGGGCAAGCACGGGCGCAGGTCGCGCGAGCGCAGGCGCAAAAAGAGCTCGCCGAACAAGAGCTCGCGCGTTCTAGAAAGCTCGGGACGAGCGGCGCACTACCGCCGCAGGCGCTCGAGCAAGCCGAATTTGCCGCCCGAATGCGCCAAGAAGAGCTGACCTCCGCCGAGTTCGCCAGCCGAGTCGCGGCGGAACAAGCGCGGGTCGCGCGGGTCGCGCTCGGGCGTGAACGCAGCGGGGGCTCCGTCGCGCGGCACATCGACGTCTTGTCTCCGATCTCGGGACAGGTGCTGCGGGTCCATCAGAAAAGCGCCGGGGTCGTGGCGTCGTCGACGCCGCTTCTGGAGGTCGGCGACACGTCGAAGCTCGAGGTCGTGGTCGATCTGCTGACGACCGACGCAGTCCAGGTGCAACCCGGAACCCCGGTCGTGTTGCGCGGTTGGGGTGGCAGAGAGACGATTTCAGGACGTGTGCGGCGGATCGAGCCCTCCGCGTTCATGCGCCCCTCGGCGCTCGGGGTCGACGAGCAGCGCGTCAACGTCATCGTCGCGTTTACGGACCCGCGCGAACGCTGGGCCGTGCTCGGAGACGGCTACCGCGTCGAGGCGCGCCTCGTGCTCTGGCGCTCCGATGCCGTGCTCAAGGTGCCGCACGGCGCGGTCTTCCGGCGTGGCTCCGGGTGGGCGGCCTATCGGATCGAGGGCGGGAAAGCGCGGCTCGTCCCCGTGGAAGTCGGCCATTGGGGCGAAACCGAGGTCGAGCTCAGGGCGGGCGTGGACGCGGGCGCCGAGCTCGCCGTCTACCCCGGCGATCGCATCAAGGACGGCGTACGCGTGGAGCAACGCAGCTCGGCTTCCGAATGAAGGCCGGTCAGGTCGCTTCCAGCGCGAGTCGCACGAAGTCGCTCTCGGTCAGGATACCGACGACTTGCAGGTTCTGCACGACCACGACGCAGCCGATCTTCCGCTCGAGCATCAGCTTCGCGGCCTCCGCGAGCGGCGCGTTCGGGGTCACCGTGACCACCTCCGAATGCATGGCTTCCTTCACGTCGAGCGAGTCCAGGGCCCGCGTGTGGGCGTGTGTTCCGTAGCCGAGCGCGCGGATCAGACCGCTGTGGAACAGGTCGCGCTGACTGACGATGCCGACCAGGTTGCCCTCCTCGTCTACGACCGGCAAATGACGGATCCGACCCAGACGCATGATGTCGTCGGCGCTCCGGAGCGCGTCGTTGCGCCCGAGTGTCACCACGGTGGAAGTCATCAGGTCGCGCACCAGGCGGGGTGGGTTTTGCATGTGAATTGGCGGAGCAAGTGCCATGCCCATCGGAGCGCCGCAAATCCAGCGGCTTGCGAGGGCAGGCGCGGCGTCCGACGCAAGACCTGCGGCCAAAAGGCGGTTCGCGCAAGAGCCGCAGCCGAGCTCCTGCCGAGTTTCCGGTCAACCCACATGGCACGAGAGCTGCTTCACGTGGTCTCGTGGACCTCGCACTCTGGCGCTTCCTCGCTGCGGCAACGGACGTCCTGCACGTCGCGTCGATGCTGGCGTGGGGGCTCGGGATGCCGCTGTTGTTCTGGCACCGCTTCCCCCGCCTGAGCCGGGCGTACATGTGGTTCGCCATGGCGTTCGTGGTGGTCTCCGTGGCGTCTCGCGCGCTGCTCGGCGAATGCTTCCTGACGACGATCGCGCGAAAGCTGTGGTTCGCCGGCGGTGGTTTTCGCGAGCGCGTGCCGTTCACGGTGCTCGCGACCGAATGGATCGCGGGTATCCGCCCGACGACGCGCGAAGCCGTCCTGCTCTGGGAGCTCGCGGTGTTCGCGACCAGCGCCGGCGGGCTCTGGTACTGGTATCGGACATCGGGCTTCGGTTTCCGGCAGCAACGCCGCTCCGCACCCTGACGAGCGAGCGCCAGGTTCCAAGCTATACTTTCCGCCGAGCGTGAGCAGGCATTTCGGAGCTCCGGTGACAGGTCGAGAGCGGTGGCTTTCGATCGCCGTTCAATGCGCGGTCGCCTTCGTGCTCGTTTACCTGCTCGCCAGCGACGCGCTGGCCTTCTCCATGGCGCTCGCGCCGAACGCCGTAGGTGCGGCGGAGCACCTGCCCCCGCCGCGGGCGCTCCTCAATCGCCCGTTGCGAGAACGCTCCGTGCGGGTCGGCCCCAACCCTGCGAGCCTCGCGGTCTGGGTCGTGGAGCCGGCACAGGCCGAACCGCGGGGCACCGTCGTGCTGTTGCACGGCGTCCGCATGGATCGGCGCTCTGTGTCGGGCGTGGCCGACGCGTTGTGCGGCGCCGGCTACCGAGCGGTTCTGGTCGATCTACGGGGTCACGGCGCGTCGAGCGGCCGCTACCTGACTTACGGGCAAGACGAGGCGCGGGACGTGACGCAGATTCTCGACACGCTCGAGACCGACGGCGTCCGACTCGGCCCGCTCGCCGTGTTCGGGTTCTCGTACGGCGCCGCCGTGTCGCTCGACGTGGCTGCGCGGGATCCTCGAGTCAAGACGGCGATCGCCGTTTCGCCGTTCGCCTCGGTCCGCGAAGTGGTGCGGGACTACCAGTCGAACTACCTGCGCGGTCCGCTGAAATGGCTGCCGGACAGCTGGTTTCAGGCCGCGCTCGACGAGGCGGGCCGCATCTCGAGCTTCGACCCGGATCGCGCAGGGCCCGAGAACAGCATCACGCGCGGCTCGGCGCCGCTGCTCTTGATCCACGGCGACGCCGACGGGCAGGTGCGGCTGCGGCACAGCCGACGGCTCGAGGCGTTGGCCGGGTCACGCGCCAAACTGGTCGTCGTTCCTCACGCCACCCACGACAGTGTCCTGTCGCACTCAGCGGTCACCCGAGAAACGCTGGCCTGGCTCGACCAGCACCTCTGACTGCCGCGATCCCCTGCGAGGCCTGGTCATGGCTCAACGGCGCGCGCTTCTTTGGGCAAACGGCTCGATCGCGTGCCGAGCATCCGGTGAAGGCAGGCGCGGAGTCGGAATGAACTCGCAGACTTCGAGCTCTAGGCGGCGGATGTCGCGTATGGTCGCGGACACTGCGCGCTCGCCTTTCTCCGCAAGCCGGCGTTCGTAGATGTCGAGCCACTGATCAACCGTGCTCTCGTGCTTGGACCATCGGTCGAGAGTCGCGCGGTCGGCCTGACGGAGTCGTACCCGCGCGAGGTCTCGGGCCACCTCGAGCCGTAGCAGCGCTGCGCCGAGTAGCTCCGTCGAGCTGGACGACCAGCCCTGTCTTTCGGTCTTTCGGGGGTACCTGGAAGTCACTCCCGCCCCAAAAGCAAGCTCCATACCGTCCTCATCGAGGCGCCTGAACGCGCATCACGGGGGTGAAGGCAGCGAAGAGCTGTCGTTTCTGGCCGAGGTGCGCGCAGCCCTTGCGCAGTCAAGCCGGGCGGCGACACGCGGCATGGAGGGGCTGAGCGGCAACGCGGCGCCGAGATCAGGAAGGCACGGCGATTGCTGAGCGCCGTGTTCATGCTGCTGTGGCCGCTCTTGCTCTCCGCGGTGGAGGTGAACGCTCCACTACCACCGCGCAATTGGCTGTCCGTCGACGCGTTCCACGTGTCGCGGACGCTTCCCTCATTGAGCCGCACGGTCGAGTCGCCGGTGAACCCCGGACTGCGAGCTCGCTTTCACCACGCCTGGTTCGGACGAACTCTGGCCGCCGCCAGCAGCGTGCAGACCACGTTCTCGAGCTACGACGAGCTGTTCTGGTCGCTCGCGCTCGGCGCGGGCTTCGAAGGCGTCTTTCGGCCGGATTTCGGCCTATACGCGAGCCTCGGTCTGCGTCTCGAATACGAACGCGTCTTCACCGGGGACAACAACTTCGAGCTCGACGGCGAACGTTACCGCCAGCGGGCCGACAGCGGCCGCGGTTTCTTGCGCGTGACGCCGGTGGATCTCACCTGCGGTTACTCTCCGAAGCCGTTGCAGCGGCTCGGGCTGATCCCCGGGCTCCGCTACGCATGGGCCGTAGCGCTGCCGTTCTACGAGAACGAAGACGCCAACGCCTGGAGCTACAGCGAGTTCGGAGTTACGCTGCTCTGGGCGTGGAGGGCCGGACAATGATGCGGATCTTGCCGGCATGTGCGGCGATCACGGCGCTCGCCTGTACCTACGACCCGCCGCGACGCGGCGCGGACTGGTACGAAAACCCGGTCGAGTACCGGGACGACGGCGAAACGCACCCGCGCGGCGCCGCCTTCCAGCGCTATCTGGAGGCTGCGGTGCGCGACGGCCTTCCCGGTGCGGCGTTGCTGGTGCGGACGCCGGCCCAGGGCACCTGGGTGGGCGCGGCCGGGTTCGCCGATCTCGCTAACGACGTCCCGTGGAAGCCGTCGATGATCGCTCGCGTGGGGAGCATCACCAAGATGTTTGCCGCAGCCGTGCTGCTTCAAACGTTCGAAGAGCAGCAAGTGGGGCTCGACGAGCGAGCCGCACCGTGGCTTTCCGGAGAGCTCAGGGAGGAGATCGAAAATGCAGACGACGCGACGCTCGGGCAGCTGCTCAGTCACACGAGCGGAATCTACGATTACCTGTCGAACGTCGGCCTGTTCCTCGAAGCGACCGGGAGTTACGATTTCGAGTACCACACCAAGGAGCAATTCCTCGAATACGCGTATGACCAGCCAGCCGAATACCGCGCGGGGGCAGGCTGGAACTATTCGGAGACGAACTTCCTCCTGCTGGAGGTGGCAGTGGAGAACCTCGTCGGCCGCTCGAGCGCGATGTTGATGAATGAGCGCGTGCTCGCCGAGCTTGGCCTGCAAAGCACGTTCTATGCGCCTGACCAAGAACTGCCAAGAGGGCTGGTCCGGGGCTATGCCGACCTATTTGGAGATCAGCGGTTGATCGACGTGACCGACACGAACCTCGAGCGCTTTCACTACGACGGCGGGATGATCTCGAACGTCTATGACCTGGCGGATTTCCTCGAGGCGCTGCTACTCGCGGGCTACCTGAGCGACGCCGCGCGCGCCGAGCTGCTCGAGGTCGTCTCGACCCGCGGCAAGAGCAAGCGCGGCACCGACTTCTACGGTCGGGGAATCATTCTGGAGGATCACCCGGTGTACGGGCGGGTGCTGGGCCATTCTGGCACCACGGTCGGCTACACGGCTCACGTCTATCACCTCGAGGAGAGCGGCGTGACTTACGCTGCGATCGTCAATGCGTCTCAGAAGAACCTCGAGCAACGCTCGTACGACTGGTTCAGTCCGCTCGAGAAGGATTCGATCCTCGAGCTCGTCGCCGGCCCCTGAGCCGCGTCAGCGCGCGGGCTCGGGGGCGCTCAGCGTACTCCGGCGCACGTGGTACTGATGCGCGGCGTCCACGAATAGCTGGGCTTCCTCGATCAGCTCGTGCGCGGCGCGCGGTGTCACCGTCGAGAGGTCGACCTCGTGCGCGCGGAACAGGTAGTGGGCGAAGCGCCCACCGACGGAGGCCGCGTCGAAAGCGCCGGTGTCCGCCAGGTGCACCCGGAACTCGCGAAGAATGTCCGCAGGCTGCTCCTGGGAAAGCTCCGGCGAGCGTTCGCGGGCCAGCCAGAACGCCGCGTCGGTCATGGCGGCGCGAGCACGGCTCGCGGCGTCGTTGGGCTTTTGTGCGTCGAGCAACAGCTGCGCCTCGAAGATCTGGCGCTCGCAAGCCGCGAGCGCGAAGTCGATCGGTGACACGACCTCGCCCGCGCACTCGCCGACGCCCTGATCACCGGTCGTGTAGATGCGCGGGTCGCCCCAGTCGCGGTAAAAATCCGGATCCGACTCGAAGGTCGGGACGTCGACCAGATCTTGAACCAGTGCCTTCACCGATTTGCGTCCCGCCCGCGCGATCCAGGCTTCGAACGACTCGCCCTCGGTGTGGCCCTTCGCGAACTCCGCGGTCAGCCGGTCCACCACCTGCGGCACGTTCTTGGACGGGATGGCGCCGATGGCCAGGCCGAAGGTGCGCGCGTTGCCCTGCCAGCGGCCGCCCACGACCAGCTGAAAGTGAGGCACGCGGCGGCCGTTGACGTTGCGGCTCACGCCGAGAAAGCCGATGTCGGCGACGTGGTGTTGTCCGCAGGAGTTGAAGCAGCCGCTGCATTTGATGTGCAGCCCTCGCGCCTCGGCTGGGAGCTCGTTCTGCGCCGCGCCGAGCTTGCGGCGGAGCTCGCGGGCCAGGCCACGCGACGAGGAAATGCCGAGCTTGCACGTGTCGGTTCCCGGGCAGGACGTGACGTCGGAGACGCCGCTCGCTCCCGATTCGCCGAGCCCGATGGCGACGAGCTCGCGGTGCACCCGCGGCAGATCCTCCTCGGCTACCCAGCGCAGGAGCAGGTTTTGCTCGACGGTGGTCCGCAGCGTGTCGCCCGTGTAGCGCTGCATCAGATCGACGATCGCTCGCGCCTGATCGGGCGTGAAGTCGCCGAGCGGGAGCTGGATGGTCGCGGCGAAGTAGCCGCGCTGACGCTGCTCGTAGACGTTGGTGCGGCGCCACTCGTCGAAGCCCTCGGCAGGCGCTTCGCTGTCGCGGTTCGACTCGGAGCGCGGCCTCGGAGCTTCGGCGCCCTCGTTCAAGCGGCTCAAGAAGCTCGTCCAACGCAGATCGGGCTTGAGCTTGGCTCGCTCTTCCAGAACCAAACGCCGGAACTCGTCGATTCCGAGCTTCTTCAGCAAGAACTTCATGCGCGCGCGCGAGCGGTTGGCGCGCTCGCCGAGCCTCGAAAACACGCGGCAGACCGCCTCGGATAGCGGAAATAGCTCGGTCTCGGGCACGAAGGGATCGAGCAGCTCGGCTGCGTGCGGGACCGGTCCGAGCCCGCCGCCGACGTAAAACTCGAAGCCGCGCTCCTCGCCGCGCAAGCGAGCGATGCAGCCGATGTCGTGGAAACCGGTGAGCCCGCAGGCGTGCTGAGAGCAACCCGAAAACGCGATCTTGAACTTGCGCCCCATGTCCTGGCCGGACTCGTGTCCGAGCAGGAAGAACGCCAAGGCGCGGGCGTACGGCGTCACGTCGAACGGTTCGTCCCGGCACACGCCGGCGATCGGGCAGGCCGTGACGTTGCGCACCGAGTTGCCGCAGGCTTCACGGGTGGTGACGCCCACGGCGGCGAGGCGGCGCATCAGATCCGGCGTGTCCTCGATGTGCACGAAGTGGAGCTGAATATCCTGGCGCGTCGTGACGTGCAGGATCTGATCGGAGTACTCCTCGGCGAGCTCCGAGAGCACGTCGAGCTGCTTCGCCGTCACGCCGCCGAAGGGCAGCTTGATACGCTGCATGCCCGGTGCGTCCCACAGCGTCTCCGGCCCCTTGTGCAGGTCTTTTTGCGGGTAAATCAGCTCGCGCGACTCGACGCCGTCGTGGCGCTTGCCGTTGTCGTAGCGTTGCCCATAGGCACCGCGACGCAGTCGAGTCTCCGCGAACAAGCGATCGTCGATCTTGCCCCGCTTCTTCAGGACGAGCTGGGTCTCGTAGACGTCGATCTCGCTCTCCCACGCCTCCGGCGCCAGGCCGGCGAGCGCCGGTTTCCATCCGCTGTCGGTCATCGCGCGCTTTTTCAGGAGGGCTTTGCCACGAAGAGCTTGCAGGTCCCTTCGGGATTGATCGGACCCTTCACGACCTTGCAGCCGCCGCAGGCCTTGTCGCCGGCTGGGTTGAACTGCATGCAGTCCTTGCAGTAGCGCGTGGCGTCGGAGGACTTCTCCTCGTAGACCGCGACTTCCTTGCGCACTTTGAGGTCCTCGGGTGAGAGCCCGGACGTGTCGTCGCATTTCGGGCCGCTGTTGCAGGCGGTGAGCCCGACGGGGAGCGCCGCTACCAGCGGAAGCGCCACCATCCGGCGGAGCGCCACGCGCCGGCTCATTGCCGGAGTGGACCCGTCTCGATCGAGGGCGTCCCTCGTTCCGTTCCTGGTCATGGAAATCCTTTCCCTGCCGCCGTTTTTCGCCCGCAAATGCGGAGCCAAGCGGCAAGCACCGTGACGCCGGAGGTCTACTGACCGTAAATCCCCGACGCAAGCCCCGGCGCCCACCTACATGACGTCCATCATGGCACGGGGCCGGATCGAGTCCTACGCTACGGAGGACGGCGTGAGAGCGCTTTCTCGCAGAGCGCTTTTTCGCACGCCGAGAAAGACATGGCTCTTCACGAATTCCTCGAACGCACGGCGCTCTTCAAGGGCGTCGATTCCGAAGTGTTCGATCAGCTCGCTACCGCGGCGCGCACCAAGACCTACGCCCGCGGCTCGATGATCTGGCGGGTCGGCGAGTCGCCGGAAGCGCTGCTCCTCGTCAAGAGCGGGCTCGTCAAGCTGACGCGTCCCGCGGCGCGCGGGCGCACCTCGCTGTGCGGCCTGTTCGGCGCGCCCACCATCCTCGGCGAGCTCGTGCTGGTGAAGGGCGTGCCCTATCAGAACGCCGCCATTCCGGGCACGGCCAACGTCGTGTTGGTGTCGATCCCGCGCGAGCTCGTGCTCTCTGCGGTCCACAGCGATCCTCAGCTGGCGCTGAACCTGTTTTGTGCCTTCGAGCAGAAGTTCACGGCGCTTCACGACAAGATCGACGTGCTGAGCGCCGGCTCGGTCGAGGCGCGGCTGGCGACACTCTTGCTCAAGCTCTATGACCAGTTCGGCGACGAGCTCGACGACGGGAGCTTGCGCATCGGCGTGCCGCTGTCGCGCCAGGAGCTCGCCGACATGGTCTCGACCTCGTTCGAAACCGCGATCCGCGTGCTCGCGCGCTGGGAGCGGGAGGGGACGGTGGCCACCGACGGCGACGGCTTCACGATCGGGGACTTGTCCCGGCTTCAGGGGTTGAGCGGCGCGGATTGGTCGCCGAGCCTCTCGCTCCTGGAAGCCACTCGATGACGTTCGTCGTCACCGAGAATTGCCAGCGCTGCCGTTACACGGATTGCGTTGCCGTCTGCCCGGTCGATTGCTTTCACGGCGATGCGGAGATGCTCTACATCGATCCCGCTCAATGCATCGACTGCGGCGCGTGCGTCCCGGAGTGCCCGGTCGAGGCGATTTACGAGGAAGGCTTGCTCCCTTCGGACCTCGGCGCGTGGCTCGCGATCAACGCCGAGCGCTCGAAGGTGCTGCCGGTCGTCAATCGCAAGAGCGAACCGCTCGGCACGGCCGAGCAGCGCGCCCGAGCGCTCGGGTTCTCGGGCTGATCCCAAGCGCGCATACGCGCGGGGCACGGGCTCTGCGCTCTGCACGAGTCTTGCACGGTGAGCTCCGCGCATGGCGCCTTCACTCCAGATGTACGGGCAATCCGCGATTCCCAGGCGCGACTCCGATCCGCTGCGGGCGCTTGCGGCGAAGGGTTTTCGCCCGTTCTTCCTGTTAGCCGCAATCTTTGCGTCGCTGATCGTCCCGCTGTGGCTGTTGGTCTTGAGCGGCAGGTTCGCGCCGGGTGACTACCTGGCGCCTGCGAGCTGGCACGCGCACGAGATGTTGTTCGGTTACGCCGTGGCGGTGATCGCCGGCTTCTTGCTGACGGCGGTCAGCAACTGGACGCAGCGCGAGACGGTGACCGGCCGCGCGCTGCTCGGGCTGTGCGGGTTGTGGCTGGCGGGTCGGTTCGGTCTTTTGACGGCGGCGGCGCTTCCCCGGGGAGCCGCCGCGGCGATCGATCTTGCCTTCCTTCCGGCGGTGGCGCTTGCCATCGGTAGACCGCTGGTTTTGGCGAAGAACCGTCGGAACTTCGTGATGCTCGGCCTGCTCTTCTTGCTGTTCACGACGAACGCCGCGATGCACGCCGAGCCGCTCGGACTCCTGCCTCCGGGGACCGCTCACCGGGCGGCGCTCGTCACGGTCGACCTGATCGTCGTGCTGCTCGCGCTGATGGCCGGGCGCATTTTTCCGATGTTCACGCGCAATGCCACCGGAGTCGCTTCGGTGCGCTCGATCCCCGCACTGGATCTAGCGGCGGTCGCGGCGCTCGTGGCGCTCAGCGCGGCGGATGCCCTGGCGCTGTCCGGTGCCGCCATCTCCTGGATTGCGAGCGTCGCGTGCGTACTGGCGATCGCGCGCGCCGTGCACTGGGGCGCGCGCTTCACGCTCACGCAGCCCTTGTTGTGGATTTTGCACGCGGGTTACGCCTGGATCCCGCTCGGCTTGCTGCTGCGTGCCGCAGGCAATCTGCTCGCGCTCCATGCGCTCACGGTGGGCGCGCTCGGAGCGTTGACGCTGGGCATGATGGCGCGCGTCTCGCTCGGTCACACGGGCCGGCCGCTCGCG
>JALYWZ010000518.1 GCA_030852505.1 Myxococcota bacterium
GTGTCGAACCGCCCGTGCTCATTCCGCTGGAGGAGCCGCCCGACGGCGCTCCCCCCGACGAGCCGCCGACCGAGCTCCCGCCCGACGCCAGTGAGCCCCCGGTGGTCCCCGCCGCACCGCCGCCCGACGGATCCCCCGAGCTGGACGAACAGGCTATCCCGGTGACGCTCGCCAGGCAAAGCGCGAAGGTCTTGCTTCTGAACTGGTTGAACGCAGGCGACATGGTCTTCTCGAGTGCAGACATGACGCAGTGTCCTCGCCCGCTGCAGTCCGTCGCGTCCACGGTAACACTGGGCAATTTTGTCGCGCAAAAGCGCCGGTGCGCGAATCATCCGCGTCAGAGCGCGCGGAGCTTGAATTGGTCCACGACGCGCCCGTTCACGTCTTTGAAGTAGGCCTCCGCGCGGCGGGCTTCGCCCTCGACGTGGAAGCGGACGAAGAGCGCACCGGAGGTGCCCGATCCCGGCTCGAGCAAGCCGTTCTTCAACCACTTGTTCGCGGCGTAATACGAGGCCCACCAGGTGTCGTCGTCGTGCTGGGCGGCGTCGTAGTCGCGGGTGCTCGCGCCCGCGAGCCCGGAGACGGCGACGAATGTCCTGCCCGCGCCGAGCTCCACCGTGCCGAACACGCCCGTCGCGCCGTGCGCCGCGGTGCGATCACCGACGTTGGTGAGGGTGAGCGTGCGGGCGTACGAGTGCTCGTGCCCCGTCGAGATCATCGCGCCTCCGGTCATGCACTCGCGGTACGCGTCCCAGCCGACCTCGTCGGGCTTCGTACCTACCTGCATGTCGTTCTGGTTCTTGTGCCAGGCGCAGACCGACCACACGGCGTCATCGTTCGCCAGGGCATCGCGGAGGAACCCCACTTGTTCCCCAGAATCCGGGCTGCAATCGCCGTGGCCCGTGAGCTCGTTGGTGCCCACGCAGGATTCGACGATCTGGAGGCCTCGGAAGTGACAGATCGCTTTCACGCCGAGCTCGCCCTCACAAGCCATGTCCGCCACCCGCGCGTGGCGCGCGGCGATGTAGCTCGCGTAGCCCTCGGGCCCGTCCCAGGCGCTCGCGTCATGGTTACCGACGATCGCGAAGTAGGGGTAGCTCGGTCCGAGGATGCGATCGATTCGTGCGTTCCAGGCGGAGGGATTGCTCTCGTAGTCGAAGTCCCCGTTGTGAATCACTGCGGCGGCTCCCTCCCCTCGGATCAGCTCCAGCACCGCATCCGACATGCCGTTCGCGCCCTGGTCGCCGATGAACGCCACGAGCAACTCGGGCTCCGTCGAGGGCGCTGTCCGGCGCGGCGCGAGGCCGGCCTCGTAGGTGATGCTGAGCTTCGGTCTGAGCTCGATGGCCTCGTGTTCGCTCGACGCGAAGTCGATACCATCGCTCTTCGAGGCGTCGGCGATCAGGATACCGGCGTTCGCGTCGTCGCCGTTCACCCAGGTTTGCACGAGCGCCACTCCGGCGTCGTTCAGCGAAACAGTGACGTTGCCTTCACCCGTCAAGGTGCCGATGATCGCGCCGCGATCGGTCGCGTGCCCGTCGCCCGGGGCAGCCCAGGGCTCGGAAGCCGTGGCGTTGTTCCAGCTCGCCGCCGACTCGCTCCACGGCCGGCGCACCCCGTAGACCTCGTAGGTGTTGGCGGTGGCGTCGGCGATGTGCAGCGTGATGCTCGCGGACTGGACCACCGCTCCCGCCGGCATTCCTGAAAGGGCCCAACGGAGCAGGCAGGACTTGTCGCTGCCCCCGCCGTCGTCGCCATCTGCGTTGCACGTCGCGTCATCGCCGAAGTTCGCGTCCGCCGCCGCCTCTCTCATTTCGGTGTCCGTCGAGCCAGCGTACGAGTCCACCCCGTCCTGGAACGACACCGTAGCGATCGTCACGTCGCCCTCCGCGTTGGCGGAACAGGCGGACGCCGCGAGCGCAAAGCCCATCAGCACCCATCGCCGGTAGTCGCACATGCTCTCTCAGTTTAGTCGCGCGTCGGGGTCCGATCCGTCACTCCCCACTCCTTTTCGCGATCCCGGGCGCGATTCCGCGGCACCTCGAACCGCGCCGAAGCAGGCGGTCGAGGTCGATGAAGGGGTTTCGCCGTCGGTCGGGCGCGGATCCGCCGCATGCCGGAGCCGTCGGCGGCCTCGCTATACACAGGACGCCGGGAAGCTCGGGAATCTCCGCCCTCAGCGCGCCGACCGCTTCTCGGCTTCGTCATCGTGTGACTCGCCTCGCGCCGGTGGACCAATCGGCAAGTCGCAGGTTTACCCCAGCTGCTTTGCTCAGTGCCTCGAAGTCACGCCGGTTCCGTGTAACCAATGGGATCTGCCGAGTAACCGCGATGCCGGCGATGAGAATGTCGCCGAGCTGCTGTCGTTGCGCGCGCGTGCACGCAGACCAGATACTCGCTGAGACGTCGGCAGCGTCCTCGTCGAACGGGAGGACAACGCAACTGCGGACGAGCGCCTCGAAGGCCTGGAGCTGAACGTGAAACGGCTTCCCCACGAGGAGCGCCTGTCGATACCCGCGGAGCCGCTCGAACACCGTGACGGAACTGATGGTCAGGCGCCCGAACGCCGCCAGATACGCTTGCGCACGCGCACGAACTGTCGGATTCCCGCGGCTGAGTTCCGACAACGTGTCGGTGTCCAACAGAACTGGTTCGGCGTACGCCACTGGCGCCTATCGCTCCCTCGCCTTGAGTTTCCGTTCTATCAATCGCACGTCGGCCACCGGGATACCGGCCAGGCTACCCGTCGCCATCGCCAGGATCTCTGCCGGGCTGGGTGCGATATCTACGTCCTCTCCGTAGTGCCGCCGCAGCAGCGAAATCACCTGACCTTCGAAGCTGCGCCCGCATCGCTCTGCGTCTGCCGCAATCTTGTCGCGGAGGCCCGTAGGAAATCTTATCGTTCGTGCCACGGGGGTGGCGGAAACTCTCGCAGAACGAGTCACACCGAAAAAGTACCAGACTGGTGACACCGAAGCAAACCGGCTCCGCTCCGCCCGATCGCAGCGCTCTGGCTCGTCGTCGCCGTTCACCCAGGTTTGCACGAGCGTCACTCCCGCGTCGTTCAGCGAAACAGTGACGTTGCCTTCACCCGTCGACGTGCCGGTGATCGCGCCGCGATCGATCGCGTTGCCCTTCGCGGCACCCAACGCGGGCGCTTCTTCCGCGCCGACAGCGCCGACACCGCGTGCGAGTGCCAATGCAGTGCTTTTTGTCGTTGACAGCTTTTTCGGCGGCCGCTGCTTCTGAGCGCTGGTTCATGCGCGATTGCCAGTTGCGGCGCCGACGTCACGCCGCCGTCGACGTTTCGGCGAGAAATCGACTCACGAAGCGTTCGCAGCGCCGATCGCCCCGCCAAGCGCCGCTCCGAGAGCCCGAAATCGTGGGTGTATAGGAGATACCATGCTCACGCAGCTGCTCCCGCCTGCGCATTCTCAGGGCTCGCTCGCTGGTCGCGTCCGACGACGACCCGAGCGTCCGCATGCACCGGGCTGTTCCGTGGAACGCCTGCTGGCACTCGACACGGAGCTCGCGCGTCGCGCTGGCGAGGCGGGTCGCTTGCGCTTCGAGATGGGGCGCGGCCTCGATCTACTCGAGCGCAGCGGCGGCCACCACTCGCTCGGCTTCTCATCGATCGCGGCGTACGCGCTCGAACGCTGCGAACGTTCGGCGAGTTGGACCCAGAAGGCGCGCAGTTTGGCGCGGCGGCTCGAGGGGCTTCCGGCTCTCGCTGAAGCGCTGATTTCTGGCTCCCTCAGCTGGAGCATGGCGGCGGTGCTCTCGACGGTCGCGTCTCCGGACGACGCAGATTTCTGGCTCGCCGAGGCTTCGCGCCGGACCCTGCGGGAAATGAAGGCCCTCGTGCTCGAGCGGCGGGGCGCTGCAGGTGAAGCCGACGCTCCTGAAGCCGACGCCGAGATGCGCACGCTGACACTCACAGTGCCGCGCGAGGACGCCTGGTGCTTCGAACAAGCAAAGTTGCTCGGACGGCACCTTGGGGAGCGCACGAATGCCGATTTGGTGCTCGGATTGGTCGCCGAGTCGACCAGCACCCTGTGTAGCGGGCTGCCGAGCACCGCGATCGAGCTGCGCGACGACGAGGCCATGAGCCCGCAGCGCGCCTGGGAGCGAGAACTCGCCCGCATGCGGGCCGAAGCGGAAGAGCGCTGCGAGTCACACTTCCGCCGCAATCCCGAGCCACGCCCACGCGTCGAACCGTTGCTCTGGCCCGAGCAGCCGGAGGCCGTCGATCGGCAACTGCGCGAGCTCTCGCGAGAATTGGTGGGACGCGAGGTCGCTTTCGGGCGCGCGCTCGAGGCCTTCTTTGCCGCGGACGGCTGGCGTCGGCTCGGTTACGCGACCGCGGCACAGTACGCGCGCGAGCGCCTCGGCACGAGCTTGTCCTCCGTGAAGGCCAAGCGACGGCTCGTCAAGCGGCTTGGCCAGCTCAGATTTCTGGCCGACGCCGTGGACCGCGGCGAGCTCGGGTACGAAGCAGCGCGCCTCGTCGCAGAGGTCGCGACCGGAGCCACGGTCGAAGCC
>JALYWZ010000519.1 GCA_030852505.1 Myxococcota bacterium
GATCGCGATCCGCCGGGGTTCGGCGAGCTCGACGCCGCGAGCTTCGCCGCGCTGCCGAAGAGGCCTGAAAAGCCGCGGCAAAGCCACACGGAAGACCAGCAAGCGCGCGAGAAAGAGCTGCGCGAAAAGAAAGCGCGTGAAGAGCAGCGCGCCGCAGCAAAAGCCGAACAACGGCGCTTGCAAGCGGAGCTCCGCGCCGCCGAGAACGAGCTCGAAGAGCGCCGTCGCGAGCTCGAGCGTTCGCGACGGCGGGTCTCCGACGCCGAGGACGCGGTCGCCAAGGCAGAGAAAGCGCTCGAGCGCGCGGCCGCGCGCGTCGAAGAGCTCGAATGACGGCGCGCCGCGGCCGAGGTTCAGCGTTTTTCACGCTCAACGAGATCGTGTCACCTATGTTCTCGGTCCGATTGTCACCTATGTAGCCGGTCCGAAAAGGCTCTTTTCGTTGACAGCTTTTTGGGGCGCCCGCTGCTCCTGAGCGCTGGCTCGTGCGCAATTGCCAATGGCGACGGCGACGTCGCGCAGTGTCGGCGTCTCGATGAAAAATCGACTCACGAAGCGTTCGCAGCGCTGATCGCTCCGCTAAGGGCCCCTGAGAAGGGCCGAAATCGTGGGTGTATAGGAGATAACCATGCTCACGCAGCTGCTCGCGCCCACGCATTCTCAGGGCTCGCTCGCTGGTCGCGTCCGACGACGATCCGAGCGTCCGGGTGCACCGCGCTGTTCCGTTGAAGGCCTGCAGGCGCTCGATGCGGAGCTCGCGCGTCGTGCTGGCGAGGCGGGGCGACTGCGCTTCGAGATGGGGCGCGGTCTCGACTTGCTCGAGCAGAGCGGCGGGCATCACGCGCTCGGTTTCTCGTCCATCGAAGCGTACGCGCTCGAGCGCTGCGAGCGCTCGGCGAGCTGGACCCAGAAGGCGCGCAGCCTGGCGCGGCGACTCGAGGCAGTTCCGGCTCTCGCTGAAGCGCTGATTTCTGGCTCCCTCAGCTGGAGCATGGCGGCGGTGTTGGCGACGGTCGCGTCTCCGGACGACGCAGAATTCTGGCTCACCGAAGCGTCGCGCCGGACCGTGCGCGAGATGAAGGCCCTCGTGCTCGAGAGGCGGGGGGTGGCCCAAGAAGGTGAGACGCTCGAAGCCGGCCTGCGCACCTTGACACTCACCGTGCCGCGCGAGGACGCCTGGTGCTTCGAGCACGCGAAGTTACTGGGGCGGCACCTCGGGGAGCGGACGAACGCGGACTTCGTGCTCGGCTTGGTCGCCGAGTCGACCAGCACCTTGTGTAGCGAGCTGCCGAGCACCGCGATTGAGCTGCCCGACGACGAGGCGATGAGCCCGCAGCGGGGCTGGGAGCGCGAACTCGCCCGCTTGCGCACGGAAGCGGAAGAGCGCTGCGAATCGCATTTCCGTCGCAGCCCCGAGCCACGTCCCCACGTCGAGCCGTTGGTCTGGCCCGAGCAGCCGGAGGCCGTCGATCGGCAGCTGCGCGAGCTTTCGCGCGAACTGGTGGGGCGCGAGGTCGCTTTTGGACGCGCGCTCGACGCCTTCTTTGCCGCGGACGGCTGGCGTCGGCTCGGTTACGCGACCGCAGCACAGTACGCGCGCGAGCGCCTCGGCACGAGCTTGTCCTCCGTGAAGGCCAAGCGACGCCTCGTGAAGCGCCTCGGCCAGCTCAGATTTCTGGCCGACGCGGTAGACCGCGGCGGGCTCGGGTATGAGGCAGCGCGCCTCGTCGCAGAGGTTGCGACTGGCACCACGGTCGAGGGCTGGGTGGCGCGCGCCAGCGAGCGTACGCTGCGACATCTGCGCGAGGAGATCGACTCGGCCGAGCTGCTTTCGAGGTGGTCCGAGAGCACGGCCGTGCTCCCGCCGAGCGAGGCCGAAGCGCGGCGCGTGCAAGATCTGGAACGGGCCGTGGTCACGGGCCAGATTTCTGCGCCGCCGGCGTTGCCGCCAACGGCAGGTGCGCCGCTGGCGAACGTAACTCTGCACCTCCACGTGCACGCCAGCACGGCGCGAGATTTTCGGCACTGGGAGGCCATTTATCTGCGCCATCGCGGGTCCGCCCTGCGTGACACGACCTTCCTGCGCTTCGCTTGCGAGCTCTTCCTGGATACGTGGCGCGCGCGCGGTTTAGACGTGGAATACGCTCACATCTACGAGCGCGATCGCCATCGCTGTCAGAGTCCGTGTTGCGGGCGCCGCGACGTCACGCCGCATCACCTCCGCTTCCGCTCGCATGGCGGCGACGACTCGGACGAGAACCTGACCAGCCTCTGCACCTGGTGCCACCTCGAGGGCATCCATCGAGGACAGATTTCTGCGACGCCTCCCGCGTCCAACATCCGCTGGACCTTCGGGCGCAGCGCACACACCGTGGTCGAGGGCAGGCGGCGAACGCGGGCGGGCGACTGATGAGCGGGTGACTTCCTTTTCGTTGGGGAGCATCATCACTCGCAAACGTGGGCGATCGTTCGAGGTGACGGTCCTTCCATCGGTAAAGGTGTCCCGGCTCTTACTGCGTGGATTCTCGGTGGTACTCCCGCGACGTTCGACATCCGAGCACTTCTTGCGAGTGCAACCGCCGAGATCATCCTGGTCGATCCGTACCTTCACGTGGAGGCTCTGGAGTCGATGCTGCTCCACATCCCTGCAGTGGCACGCATCCGCGTTCTGGTTCCCCCAAAGGCCGGGACGAAGTATCGGGCGGCTATCGCTCAGCTCAGAGCGCTCCATGTGGGGCTCGTGGTGGCTGTCATGAAGGGTCCCAACCCAGCTGGTCCCTTCCACGACCGCTTCGTAACAGTGAACAAGACCGAGGTGTTTTGGTTCGGCACGTCGCTGCGTGACATCATGGGTGGTCGTGTAACGCGGTTCGCGAAGATTTTTCGCGCGGACGAGGACCCGTCGCCGATCTCGCTGGTGCCGCGGCCCGCGCGCGTGTTTGCGACAGCGGCGTGTACGTCGAGCCGGCCCACGCCTTCTACGAGCTCTCGCGCGCCGGAATCGGCTCGATAGGGCCTTGCACCTGCTGCGGTCTCATTCTTCAGCGCTTGCGCACGCGATCGAGCGCGACCGCCACGACGATGATCGCGCCGGTGAGGATCTCCTGCACCCAGTTCGGTAAGCCGATGTGCGTGCAGCCCGTCTTGATCACGGTCATCAGCAGCGCGCCGATCAGCGCGCCGACGATCGAGCCCTGCCCACCCGACAGCGAGCCCCCGCCGATCACGACCGCGGCGATCACCTCGAGCTCCAGGCCGATCGAGTCGGTGGGATCGCCGACCGTGAGCGTCGCGTACTCCATGATTCCGGCGAGGCCCGCGAGCAGGCCCGACAGGGCGTAGACCGCGATCTTCACGCGCGGCACGGGCACGCCGCACAGCCGCGCGGTCTGCTCGTTCGAGCCGATGGCCGTGACGTGACGGCCGAACACGCTGTAGCGGAGCGCGATGGCCGCCAGCGTCGCCACGACGACGGCGATCGCCACGCCCGGCGGGAGCCGGAATTCGCCGGGTAGCGGCGCGGACATCAGCGTGTCGAGGCCCTGCGGGTCGGCGTCGATCTTCTGCTCGTCGGCGAGGCCCTTGGCTGCGCCGCGCAGCAAGCTCATCGTGCCGAGCGTGACGATGAAGGGCGTGATCCCGAGCCGCGCCACGAGCCCGCCCGTCGCAGCCCCGACCAGCGCCGGCAGCAACACGCCGAGCGCCATGGCAGCTGCGGGACCGACTCCCTGTCGCAACGAGGCCGCGACGACCACGGTCGTGATCGCGACGCCGGAGCCGACCGACAGGTCGATGCCTCCGAGCAGGATCACGTAGGTCATGCCCACGGCTGCGATCGCGACGACGACCGTCTGTCGCGCCATCGTCCAGAGGTTGGTGGCGCCGGGGAACGTATCGGGTGCGAGCCCCGAGAACAGCGCGTAACACGCGAGCAGCGCCAGCAGCGGCGCGAACCACGGCGAGCGCAATACGGTCCTCGGTGTCACGCCCCGGCCGCCTCTCGCAGCAACGTGTGCTCCGTCCACTCCGCGCTCGGCCGGAAATCACCGAGCACACCGCGGTGCATGACCGCGATCCGATCGCAGATCGAGAGCAGCTCGGGCAGGTAGCTCGACACCACGAGCACGGCCTTTCCGGCCGCAGAGAGCTCGTCGATCAACGAGTGAATTTCGGCGCGGCTCCGGACGTCGATGCCGCGTGTCGGCTCGTCGAGCAGCAGCACGTCGGCGTCGTGGAACAGGAGCCGCATCAGCGCCACCTTTTGCTGATTGCCGCCGGATAGCTCGGAGACCCTCTGATCCGCGTCCCGGCAGCGTACGCGCAGGCGCTGGATCAGCCGCTCGCTCTCTCGGCGTTCCTCCGAGAGCGAGACCAGGCCGCGGCGCCGCAGCCGCGACAGCGCCGTCAGCGTGGTGTTGTGCGAGATCGGCAGCGACAGCGCGAGCCCTTCGCCCTTGCGGTCTTCGCTCAGCATGCCCACGCCCTCGGCCCAGCGCTCGACGGGAGAGCGCGGACCCACGTGCGCTCGCACGCGG
>JALYWZ010000520.1 GCA_030852505.1 Myxococcota bacterium
GTGTACAGCATGTAACGGCCGCGCTCCGGGTCGTTGACGTTGTAGAAGAACGCGCCGAATTGCGCGCGGCACAGCGCGGTCGCCTCGTCAGTGAGGCGAGCGAACACCGTCTCCAGATCGAGGTCCTGCGCGAGCGCGGTTCCGACGCGGTAGAGCGTCTCGTTCAGTCGAGCCTCTTCGGTCAGGCGCTTTTCAGCCAGCTTGGTCTCGGTTATGTCGAGTACCAGGCTCACGTAGCCGAGGACCGCGCCGTTCGCGTCGAAGTCGGGGATGTACGTTCCACGCACCCAGCGCGCGCCACCGGCGTAAGGCACCTCGGCTTGGAAGGACACGCGCTGCCCGGCCAACGCGGCATCGACGTGCGGACGGATCGTCTCGTACGCCTGGGGACCGAGCACATCGGAGAGACGTTTACCGACGAACTGCGCGGGAGCGCTTCCGAACCAATCCTCGTAGGCGCGGTTGACGTGCCGGTACGTTTCGTCCGGCGACATGTAAGCAATCAGCCCTGGGATCGCGTCGACAATCAGACGCAGCTCGGACTCCCGCTGATGGAGCGCCTCGGTGAGCTCGCGATAGCGGGTTCGGTCTTGAGTCACTTTGACGAACCCGATCAGCGCGCCCGACTCGTCCTGCAATCGCGAGAGTGACACCGAAGCATAGAAGCGCGAGCCATCCTTGCGCTCGCGCCACCCCTCCCCTTCGTAGCGCCCCTGCTTGCGCGCCGTCTCGAGCTCGAGCTCCGGGAGACCGGCTGCACGATCTTCCGGCGTGAAGAACAGCCCGAAGTAGTGGCCGCGCACCTCTTCCAGCGCGTGGCCCTTGATCTGCTGCGCAGCGCGGTTGAATGTGACGATCCTCCCGTCGGGGTCGAGCATCGATATCGCGTGATCGCGCACGCCTTCGACGATCAACCGTAACTGCTCCTCCTGCTTCCGGAGCTCGCGTTCGATGCGTTGACGCTCTGGCTCCGCGGCATCGCCGGCTGCTCGGCGCGCCAGTGCTTCCTCCGCGAGCTCGAGGCGCGCGCGAGTCGCTTCGAGCTCCTCGACGAGCTCCTCTCTGGTCTTGGTTCTATCGTTCATCGGAGGTCTGGGCGGAGCGGCTCGAGCGCAGGCAAACACTAACGTATCGCACGGCGCGCTGAGCCAAAGCCGATCTTTCCGGAGCGCGAGACAAATCGCCACAAGCCACATGCCCAGGAAAATCCCGCAGGTCGTAGCGCGGACGACACTCCGCGGGATGACTATCGCCGCCGTTCAGACCGCGTTCGCCGCGACGAGCTCAGGTTGCGTGCTCGCGCGCGTAGGCGCCGGGCGTCGTGCCGACGAGACGGCGAAAGTGCCGGTTCAGTTGGCTCTGATCGTAAAGCCCGACCCGCGGCGCGACCTCGATCGGCTTCACGCCCGACGCGAGCAGCTGCTTTGCTCGCAGGATGCGCAGCCGCGTGAGGTAGGCATGAGGGGGCAAGCCGACCTGTGCTCGAAAGGCGCGGCAAAGGTGGAACTTGTCGATGCCGACGTGGTCGGCGAGCGCGTCGAGCGTGACCTCGGCGTCCAGACGGCCGCGCAGAAGCTCGAGGGCGCGGCGGACGGCGCGTGTCTGCTCGCACCTCGCGCCCTGGATGGCTGCGAACGCCAAGGCCGCCTCGACGACCGCGACCTCCAGCGCCAGTCGATCCGCGCCGGCCTTCACTGCGTCGTGCAAACGATGGAACGCCGCGCCGCGCGGATCCCCGGGTTCGAGGTGCGAATGGATGCGGACGTCTTCGTTTACGCTCTCGACCGCGCGCGGCGAAAACACGACGATCCGATAGGTGGCCGTGCCGTCTCGCGCGAGGTCACGGACGACGTCTCCGGGCGCCTGGATCCGGAGCGAGCCCGGAGCGCTCGTCCAGACTTTGCCGCGGGTCAAAAAGCGCGAGCGCCCGGCCTCGACGCGGGTGATCGTGTACGACTCCTTCATGCCGACGTAGAGCTCGTCGCTCGACCAGGTGAGGGCGCGCAGCCCCGGAATGGCCACGGGGAGGACCTGCTTCTGAGCCGCCACGACCGGCAGCTTACGCGCGCGCGAGCCGAGGGGCTTGGAGATTCTTGGCACGATTCGGCGAATTTCTCGCCAAGAATTGCCAAGGCGGCGCCGAGCTCGCTGGCTATCTCCGAGCCATGCACGAAAACAAGGTCGCGCTGGTCACCGGCGCCAACAAGGGTATCGGTCATGCCATTGCCAGTGCTTTCGCCGCGCACGGCCTCACGGTGTTGGTCGGCGCGCGAGACACCGCCCGCGGCGAAGCCGCCGCGGAGCGCGTCGCGGGCGATGCGCGCGCCTGGCTCCTGGACGTCACGCGACCCGAGTCCATCGCTCTGGCCGTCAGCCGCATCCAGAGTGAGCTCGGGCGGCTCGACGTGCTCGTCAACAACGCTGGCATCGCCGTTTTCGGCGCACCGAGCACGACGCGACTCGAGGACCTCCGCGCCGTTTTCGAAGCCAACGTGTTCGGTGTAGTGGCCGTCACGCAGGCCATGCTGCCGCTTCTGCGCGCGGCACCCGCGGGCCGCATCGTCAACGTCTCCACCCGGCTCGGCTCGCTCTCGGCCATCACCGACCCTGCATTCCCGATGCGGGGCATCGGCGGCGTCGCCTACGGCCCGTCGAAGAGCGCGCTCAACGCCGTGACTGTCGCGTTTGCGCAGGAGCTCGCCGACACGAAGATCAAGGTCAACGCGGCCTGCCCCGGCCACACCGCGACCGACCTGAACGGCCACAGCGGGGCGCGCACGGTCACCGAGGCAGCCAGGCACCCGGTGCGGCTTGCGTTGCTCGGCGAGGACGGCCCCAGCGGCACGTTCTCGAACGAGGCCGGCATCATTCCGTGGTGAATCCGGGAGCTACGAAGCGCGCCTTCAGGTGGCTTTCGCGGAGAACGCCGACAGCTCTTCGAAATCCAGATCCTTCTCCAGCTCGTGCAGCACGCGGTCGTCGATTTGACCTGCGCGATGCAGCCGCAACAACTCCGCGCGGCCCGCGGCATTGGCCGCCAGCACCAGATCGAAATGCGCCTGGAGCCGCGGTTGGTATTGGTCCTCGTTGCCGGCGTAGCGCTCGCTGATCGTGGCGCGGCGACGGTAGGTTTCGAGCAGCTGGGGATGGATCAGCGTGCCGTCCGGCGCGTAGGCGCGGGACTCGACGAGCTTTGCCTGGGCCTGCGCCATGGCCGCCTCCGCTTGCGACATGCTGAGTGGCGCCACGTGCGCCCCGGCCTCCGGCGGGCGCAGCCAGCGGATCGCCACACCGAGCGTGGTGCCCTGCAGCAATACGGTCACCAAGATCACCGCGAAGGCCGTGACCAGCATGAAGTCGCGGCCGGGCAGGTCGGCAGGAACGCTCAGCGCGACCGCCAGCGTGACGACGCCGCGCATGCCCGCCCAGGCGAGCACCGTCGAGGCGCGCCAGCCGACGGTCTCGAAGCCGCGGCAGCCGAGCTTGCGCCGCAGGGCGGTGACGCCGTCGCAGGCGAAGATCCAGGCGAAACGCGCGAGCGTCATCGCCAGCAGGATCCAGGCGATGGGTGCCGACATGTGCTCGACGACCACGCCGAACCCGCCGGCGCGATCGATCACGTCGCGCAACGACGAGCCGATCAGCATGAACACGCTGGCTTCGAGCAAGAAGATCAGCACGGTCCAGAACGAAGTGCCGCGTAGCCGGATCGCGGCCGAAAACACCACGTGCTGGTACCAGCCACTGATCAGGCCCGCCACGACCGTGGCGATCACGCCCGACACGTGCAGCATTTCGGCGAGGATATAGGCGGCCCAACACAGCAAGACGGACGCCGCGATCACCAGGTATTCGTCGCAGAGCCGCCTCACGACCGTGACCCAGACGACGCCCACGGCGGCGCCCACGGCCGCGCCGCCCAGCGAGAGCAGCGCAAAGCTGCCTAGCGCATCCACCGCGCTGAAGGCGCCCGTCACCGCCGCCGCCACCGCGAAACGGAACAACACGAGCCCGGTGGCGTCGTTCATCAGGCTCTCGCCCTCGAGCAAAATCGACAGCCGTTGCGGTAGTCGTACCCGCTGCAAGACCGCGCGCGCGGCGATCGCGTCCGGCGGCGAGACGATAGCGCCGAGCGCCGCACACGCAGCCCACGGTAGCGAGGGTAAGAGAGCGTGCGTCACCGCGGCCACCACCGCCGTGGTGAACACCACCGCACCGATCGCCAGCGACAGGATGCCGATGATATGCCGGCGCAGGTGACGCAGCGGAATGAACCACGCGCCATCCATCAGCAGCGGGGGCAGGAAGATCACGAGCACCAGCGCCGGATCGAGCGAGATGTGCGGCAGGCCGGGAATGAACGCCAGCCCCGCGCCGCCGGCGATCAACGCCACGGCGGGCGGCAGGCGCAGCCGGTTCGCGACGAAGTGCAGCGCGATGACCGCGAACAACATCGCTATCAGGAGCTCGAACAGGTGGGCCGCGTCCATGCTCAGATCACCGGAGGCACTGGGAGCCCTTTATACGACG
>JALYWZ010000521.1 GCA_030852505.1 Myxococcota bacterium
ACCAACAGCCGCGCGAAGGCGCGCTCGACGTGATCCGCGCCGGGCACGACCAGGCTCGCCGAGCGCCGCGCTTCGCGGATCGTCTCGCGCAAGTCGCCGCGGTCGAACGCGGCCTCGGCGCGCACGAGCGCAGCCTCGCCCAACTTGAGCGCGCGAAAGGTCATCACGGATGCCCCGAGCACGAGCAGCGCGACCACCAGCCCGAGCGAGCGCAACCACGCGAGCGGCGGGCGCGCGCTCATAGAAAATCGCGCCGCCGGAAAATCAGACTGGCCGCGGCCAGCAGCCCGGCGATCCAGCCGAGCGCGTGGAGCGCGGCGAGCCCGAGGTAAGCACCGAGGCTCGTCCCCGCGGCTTCCCCCGTGAGCAGCGGGCGCTCCGGCGCGTACACCATCAGATTGGGAACCACGCGGCTCGCGGCTCCGCCGAGAAAGCGCACGCCCTCGCCGAAAAGCCGGAGCGGCAGGTTCGCCAGCACGTCCGCCGAGCGCCCCACCACGAACACGCCGAACGTGAACACGGCCGTCAAGAACGGCGACGAGAACGCCGAAAACAGCGTGGCCAACGCTGACACGATGCCGACCTCCAGCAAGGTCAGCGCGGCCGAGCCGAGCAACACGCGCCGGTCGTCGGGCGCTGCACCGGAAAGCAACACGCCCGCACCGAGCAGCAAGAGCGCCCAGGGGATCGGCAGCGCCGTGCGAAAGCGCGGCAGCTTCCACGACAGCAACACGAGCGCGGCCACGCTGCCGACGCCGATCGCCGCGCCCGGCCAGGCCGCTCGCCCCGACAGCGGAGCCAAAGCGAGCAGCAACGCGCCCGTATCTGCGGCGATGAACACCAGCAGCGTCAGCAAAGTCCCGAAGAACTTTCCGACCAGGTACTCGCTCCGGTAGAGCGGGCGCGCCAGGATCGGGAAGATCGTCTTCAGCTCGAGCTCCCGATACAGCGAGGTCGCGCCCAGAACGATCGCCACGATGATGCCGTAGACGGAGATCGAGGCCGCGCCCAGATCGCTCACGACCCGCAGCCGGGCGCGTCCTGCGAAGGCACCGACCACCAGCGCATAGCCCGCAGTCGCGAGCGCGAGCCCGAACAGCCCGTGCAGCACGCGCGCCCGCACCGCTTCGCGGTAGGTGTTGAAGGCGATGGCGGCGATGCGCGCGAGCATGAGTCGCGCGAGCTTATGGATCCGTCACGAAGACGTCGAGTACCCAGTTGCCGAAGCCGCGGTTGTAGCCGTCTACCTGCACCCAGTACTCCCCAGCCGGCAGGACCCGGTCGAGGTAGCTGCGATTTTCCACGTAGCCGGGGGCACAGGCGCGCAGGATCTCGGGGCCCGGGCAGGAGCTGGCCTCGCGCAAGAGGAGCAGGGTCGAATAACCGCTGCCGGCCATGTCGAGCACCACCCGCTTCTCCTCGGAGAGCGTGAGCTTCAACATCTGCTCGGGAGCTCCGCCGGGCACGCCGGTTCCGAAGTCGCAGCTGCCCTCGTAGTCGGCCTTGGCGTTGGCGGTGTTGCCGACGAAGCGCCCGCCGCTCTCCGGGATCGTCACGGCGTCCTCACAGGTATCGGAGAAGCCGACCAGGACCGGCGTCGCGGCCGAGCGCACGAACGCGGTGAGCGTGAGCGGCGCGCCGAGCGCGCTCTCGACGATCGCCCGATACTCACCGGGAGGCACGGCGTTCGAGACGGCGCGCAGCGGGCTCTGGTCGCTCAGGTTGCAAGCGAGCCGCGTGTCCACCGAGCAATCGGCTCCGGTCAGGCTGAGCCCACCGATGTCACCGTCGGAGAGCCGCGCCACGAGCAAGACGTCGCTCGGTTCCTCGAGCGTGAGCCCGAACGTGCCGTCGGGCGCGCCCGCGAGGCACTCGGGGTTCACCGCGTCGACGCTGCTTTGCAGATCGAGCTCGCGCGTCTCGCCCGCTTTCAGGGCGGGCGGCTCCTCGCAGCCCTCGGCGTCCGTGCCTGGGCTCGGCTCGCGCAGGGTCAAGCGCACGTCGATGTCCGACGGACCGCTCGAGCCGACGGCCACGTAGTAGCGGCCGGGTGCGAGGCTCCGCACGTACAGGCTCGAGGGCGAGCCGCGCCGGCAGGCGAGCTCGTCGCCCGGAGCTTCACAACCCTCAGCGCGCAACGATAGCCAGGGCAAGCCGTAGCCGTCGAGCGCCACGGCCGCCACCTCGACGTCGCTCGGCGACTCGAGCTCGAAGTAGTAGACGAGCTCGCGGCTGCTGCTGCCGCTGCACGTGGACTCGAGCTCGCCCTCCGCGGTGGCGAGCTCTGCCACCTGGTTTTCGTCGGGAACGAGCTCGACTGCCGTCTCGCAGGTCTCGTTTTCGGGCTCGGGTGTCGGAGCTCGGTAGGTGACTTTCAGATCGAGCTCGGTGTCACCGGGGGCGTTCAGGAACAGCGGATAGGTGCCGGGCTCGAGGCCGCGCAGCACGGTGCGCGCCACGCCGCTACCGTTCGGCGCAGTCGTCACGCCCGCGGCGCACACGAGCTCCGAGCCGAGATCCGTGCACGACGCGGCGAGCCCGAGCGACGGCGTCACGCCGGAACCGCGCACCGCGACGTCGAGCTCGGTCTGCTCTTCCGGCACGGTCAGCGCCACCACCACGTCTCGCCGCAGCGGATCTTGCATCACGCAACCGAGTGGGAAGTCGAGGCGCGCGGCCGCCAGCGACAGCCGAAACGAGCCGGAACCATCGACCTCGAGCGGGCTCGCACAGGTATCGTTTGCCGGCTCGACGCAGTCCGGCTCGTCGATCGTGCCGTCGCAGTCGTCGTCGCGTCCGTTCTGGCAGACCTCGTCGGCGCCGCTGTGGATGTTCGGATCGTCGTCGCGACAGTCGCCGCCGCCGCAGTTGTGGATCGGGTCGCCGTCGCCGTCAGCGTCGCGCGGCCGCGACTCGCAGCTGCGCGTGGCCTCGATGCACACGTCGATCGTGCAGCTCGAGCCGTCGCTGCACGAGACCGGCTCGCCCGCAGCGCAACCCACCCCGACCACGCAGATCTCGCCGCCGTTGCAGTACACGTCGTCCCCGCAGCGCGTGTGGACGGGCGAGAAGCGACAGCGACCGAGCTCGGTGTCGCAGGTGTCGTCGGTGCACTCGATCGCATCGTCGCATTGCTCGGAATCGACACAGGGACCGCCCAACATGGGATCGGGAACGGTGCTGGTCGGCGCGGGCGCAGCGCCGGCCTCGCCTCCCGCCCCCGCCTCGTTGCTCGGGGCGAAGGGGCTCGGCGCCGCAGGGCTGCCGCCGCACGCCGCGCCGACGACCGCGGGGAGGACGAGCAGCGCTGCGAGCCAGAATGGGCGCGGGATCCCGCGCCTCGAACACGTGTCGGTCAAGCTCGCACCTCGACGCCACTAGCGGATCCGCGCACACGCCGGCCCATGGGATGCGCTGGGTGTACCACGCCATCCCCACCCTCGCCGAGGCGAACGCAGCCGTAGCGGCGCGCCTCGGTTAAAGCGTAAGATTCCGGCGGTGACTCAAGATCGGCTCACGCGCCACGAGTTGAGCTGGCTGCTGGCACAGGAGGCAAAAGGCGCCGCCCGCGCCTTGCGCGACGAGGTCGGCAACCTCAAACGCGACGGCTTGGCCGCAGAGGCTCAACCCGTCGCTCCGAGCCTCGACGCGCTCGACGACGCGATCGAGATGCTGACCGCCCTGAACGCGGGAAAGCCCGGCGCGCGCGGGCGCCATGGGCGCATCGACCTCGCCGCGTTGCTCTACGAGATCGCTCCGAACGCGCGGATTTCGATCGCGCCCGGCTCGGGCACCGAAGTCTTCGGTGACGAGACCGAGCTGCGCCGCATGCTCAACGTGCTGGTGGCTCAGACGTCCGCGGCCGAGACCGAGATCCGCATCGGTCGTCAAGGCGACTGGATCAAGATCCAGATCGACCTCGGCCCCGACGTGGCCACGACGGGCGAGCTCGAGCGCCGCTGGCTGAGCCGCATGGCCACGCGGCACGGCGGCTGGATCGAGCTCGAGGGCGGCACGCAATCGATCTTTCTGCAGGCCGACGGCGCCAGCGACAAACGCGAGGTTACCGAGCTCCGCAAAGAGCTCGCGCAAGCCCAGAAGCTCGGCGAAGCCTACGCCCGCGAGATCGCCACGATGCTCGCGTCGGGTGAGGTGAAGAGCGAGCTGCCGCCGCTGCCCGACAGCCAGGGAGCCGCCGTGTTCGAGGCGCTGCGCGCGCTCTCGTGCGTCTTCGAGCGGCGTCTGAAGAGCCTGGCGGAAGCGCTGCGTTCGGACGCGACGCTCGGCTACGAAGAGCTCCAGGCGAGCGTGTCGCGGCGCGCGGCAGGCGCTCTAGATCTGGCCAGCGATCTCGCGGCGCTCACCGAGTGCCCGCTGGACGAGCCCGTGGTGTCGATCGACGTGGCGGCCGCCGTGAAAGACGCCGTGAGCCACCTCGAAGCGCGCGCCACCCGCGCGAGCGTGAGCATCACCATCGACGTCCCGGAGAACCTACGGCTGCGTCAGCGACGCGGCGCCTTCGCGGTG
>JALYWZ010000522.1 GCA_030852505.1 Myxococcota bacterium
TGCCCCAGCCCTCGCAGGCGTACCTCGACGAGGTCGCGAAGAAGGAAGCGCAGCCGTCCACGAACTGAACCGAGCTCGCTGGACGAACCGAGGCCCCGCTGGGAAACCGGCGGGGTCTTCGTTTTTGCGCGTGAGCGAGGGACAGACCCCGCTCGAGATTGAAACTCGCTTTCGGCGCGGCGATCTGTTTTCGACAGTTTTGTTGATCGTTTTCGGCCCGTGGTTGCATGGCATGAGGGTTGCTATCGTCAAGCACAGCAGTTCGAAGTAGGGCAGCCGCGTGTCTCGGCTTGCTGGCGCTCGGCTGCGGTTCGGGCGAGCCGACGGGTGAGGATCCGGCGCCTGAAAGTCACTGTGCGGGCTCCTCCGTCATCATGGCGAAGCGCGTCGTGAGGCTGTCGGAGCGGCAGCTCTTCAACTCGTACACGGTGTTGTTCGGTACGGAGACGGCGGCCGCGATATTGCGGGACGAGGGGCTTCCACCGACCGAGCGACAGTTCCCACCTCTGGGCGGCGACATCGGCGTGAGCGAGGCGCTGCTCGACGAGTACGATCGGCTAGCGCAGGCGGCGGGGGCCTACGTCTCACGAAACGCGGCGGTCTTGACGGATTGCGGGGCCACACCCACGGACAAACGTTGCGTCCAGGAGTTTCTGCTGACCTTCGCCGAGCGCGCGTTCCGCCACCCACTCGACACGGAAGAGCAGAGCGCCCTCACGGGACAGCTCTGGAGCGACCTGGCCGCGGCTGGTGCCACGCTGACGGAGGCCCTCGGCTACGGGGTCTACGCCGTGTTGAGCTCTCCGAGCTTCGTCTACCGCACCGAGCTGGGAGCGGATCCGAGCGCGGACGGCCGGCTCGAGCCTCATGAGCTCGCCAGCGCGCTCTCGTTGTTCCTGACTGACTCGCCGCCGGACAGCGAGCTGCTCGCGGCTGCGAAACAAAATCGACTCGGGACTCGCGCCGAGGTCCGCGCGCAGGCGAAGCGCTTGCTGGCGAAGCCCGAGGCTCGCGAGAACCTGGAGCGCGCCCTCATCCAATACTTCTCTCTGGGAGACGCGCCGGGCGTGGTGTTGAACGCCGACGTGACGCCCGGGCTCACCGTCACGGCGGGCCTCCAGGCTTCGATCTTCCACGAGGGTGAGCTGTTCTTCCGAAACCAGCTGTGGTCTGGGGCGCTGGACGAGCTGTTGACGTCGCGACGGACCTGGACGACGGCGGCCATCGCCACCCAGATTTACGGAGTTGCCGCGCCCGAGGTGATCGACGGGGACGGGTTCGGGGTCGTGGAGTTGCCGCCGGATCGCGCAGGCCTTCTCACGCTATCCACGTTCCTGCTCGCGGGCGCACGCTCCACCGGCAGCTCACCGGTCAGCCGGGGCCTCGCCGTGAATCGCGCGATCGTGTGCGAAGTCAATCCACCTTTCCCGGCGGATCCGGCGGTCAGCACAGCTATCGCCGCGCTCGCCTCGGAAAGCGAGCTCGAGAAGGCCGAATATCGCGCGGCCAACCCGCAATGTTCGGCTTGCCATGCCCGCTTCGACGCGTTCGGCATGGTGCTCGAGTCGTACGATGCGATCGGCCGCTTTCGCAGCGTGGATCTGGCGGGGCGGCCGATCGACACGAGCTGGACCACCGTGACGTTGCCGCCTTCGGTCGGCGGCGTGACGGTGACGAGTGCGGCAGACACGGCGCGCGCTTTCGTTCAGGCCCGCGCGCTCGATCGCTGCCTGGCGATGAACTTCATCAATTATGCACTCGGCGAGATCTCTCGTGGCGGGGCCAATAACCTGGACACGTCGCGTGGCCCGCAGACTGCGAGCTGCGCGGTCGAGAGCGTGCTCGACGCCTTCTCCATGACCGATCGCAGCTTTGCGTCACTAATGAGCGAGATCGCCGCGTCCGACGCGCTGATGTTGCGCTCGAAAGGGCAATGAGATGCGCTCGTATCGGTTCGCCCGTCGCTCGTTCCTGTGCGGAATCGGCGCCGCCTTCGGGCTGGAGGGTTTGCTCCGAAACATGGAGGCGGCTGCGTTGGGCATCGGTCCGCCGCCGCGCTTTCTGATGATGCACTGGCCGGTAGGAACCGTCCGCGACCAGTTCATCCCGAATGGGAGCGGCACTTCGTACACCACGTCGAAGGCCGAGCAGGGGCCGGGGTACATCATCTCGCCGTTCGACACGCCAGGACTCCGAGAGCACACCATCGCGTTCCACGGCTTCAACATGGACGGGATCCGCGGGGAGGGCGGAGGGCACGAAGACGGCACGCCGTTCGCGACGACGGGCGCGAGCTCGCCGGGGACGCGCGCGAATGGCGGAGAAGCCGACGACGGCTGCGCCGGGGGGCCCTCCTGGGATCAGATTTTTTTGGAGCGCGTGCCAGGCCTGTCGAAGCGCAACGATCAGGGGACCATCATCGGCAAGGGCTACTACAACACGATCTGCGATCGGCGGGTGGACTCGTACGAGACGTCGACGCGCTGCTTGTCGTACGGATACGAACGGCGTGCCATCAACTCCGCCCGCCCCGGCGGCACGCTCCGCGAGAATAAGCCGCTATTGCCGGAGATGAGCCCGCTCACGGCGTATAAGGATCTCTTCGGAGGCTTCGCTCCGGACTCGGCGGTCAGCGATCGCGAGGCCCTCAAGCTGCTGAAGCTGCGTAAGAGCGTGCTCGACTACTCGTTGCGCGAGCTCCAGCGCCTGAAGGCGCTCGGTCCCGCCAGCGAGCGGGACAAGATTGACGGCCACGCCGAGGCGATCCGCAAGCTCGAAGCTCAACTCAGCGATCAGATCTTGGGGGGCAACGGCCGAGAGTGCTCGCTTCCGCCGCTCCCGGACGCCACCCTGACCGGTAGAGACGGGGAGTCGCTGCGCGCCGATTACGATCAGCTCCAGTCCAACTCGTCCGACGAAGCGACGCACGAGGCGGTGGGCAAAGCCCACGCCGCGATTTTGCGGACGGCTTTTGCGTGCGACGTGATCCGGGTGGCGACCTTTCAATGGTCGCCGGGCACCAACCATGTTTCTTTCCGCGGGCTCGATCCGAATAGCCCCGATACGATCTGGATGCACCACCCGCTGAGCCATCAGGTAGTGGAGTCCGCGTTCTTCAACGGCCCGCGCCCCGCTGAGAAGGCCTATATCTGGGATGCGATGGTCAATGCCAATCGCTGGTACTTCCAGAAAACCGCGGACATCGTCGATGCGTTCCGACTTCAGGTCGATCCGCTGGATCCCGCGGGAAGTAGCCTGCTCGATAACACGGTGATCCCCATGATCACGGAGGTGGCCGAAGCCTCGCACACACGTGAAGGACACGCCGCGCTGGTGTTCGGCGGCAAGCGGCTCGGCATGCAAGGAGGACAGTACCAAAGCGTCTCGGGGATCCACAATCGGCTCTGGGTCACCCTGGCGCAGGCCTTCCTCGGCGCGGGAGCCGTCGAGCTGTTATCGAACGAAGCGTACGTGAAGCGCGGGGCCGATGCGATTCCGGGGGTATGGGTTGCTCCGACGTGAGTGCGCGCTTCCGATCCTGGTGCTCGCTGCGGGGTGCAACGCGCCGAGCGTCGGTGAGCACGCTACGATCGGTCGCGCCGCCGAGCTCTGGGACGATGAGCAAGACCTAGTAGCAGGCGACTCGGCAGAGCTCGATCAGTTCGGCTATTCGCTCGCAGTGAGCGGCGATCGGGCCATCGTCGGGGCCTACGGTGACGCCTCATTTCGGGGCGCGGCCTACATTTTCGTTCGCGAAAACGGCGCTTGGATCGAGGAGCAGAAGCTGGTCGCGAGCGACGGCGCTTCCGGAGACAACTTTGGCTGGTCCGTCGCGCTCAGCGACGACCAGGCTCTCGTCGGGGCCTATGGCGCGAGCGGCTACCGCGGCGCCGCCTACGTGTTCGCGAGAGGCGGCGATGGTTGGACAGAGGAGCAGAAGCTAACCGTAGACGACGGAGTGGAGAATGACCAACTCGGGTATTCCGTGGGAATCGACGAGGATACGGCGTTGATCGGGGCCTACGGGCGCGACGCGAACCGCGGCGCCGCCTATGTCTTCTCCAAGGAGAGCGGCACGTGGGATGGAGGACAGAAGCTCGTGGCGGCGGATGGCCTCGCGGACGACGACTTCGGCTACGCGGTCGCGGTCGCGGGGCGGTGGGTCGTGGTGGGTGCACCCGGGGACGATCATTACCGAGGCTCGGTCTACGTCTTCGAAAGTGACGGAATTGCGTGGGCTCGAGCGCAGAAGCTGTTGGCGACCGGCGGAGCCGAGTCGGAGCAGTTCGGCAACTCGGTGTCGGTGGCCGGTGATCGCGCTCTCGTGGGCGCCTATTGGAGTGCGGACTTTCGCGGCGCGGCTCACGTCTTCGTTCGAAAAAACCAAGCGTGGGAAGTCGAGCAGACGCTCGTCGCGAGCGACGGAGACGTGGGCCACCGCTTCGGAAACGCCGTGTCGCTCGTCGACGGTCGTGCACTGATCGGTGCGTCCAGGTACCAGCAGGGGTTAGGAGCTGCTTATGTC